>JAYVCA010000001.1:0-3132 GCA_043750135.1 Chloroflexota bacterium
TGGATCACCCGCGAGCACCCGCGCGTGGACCGGGTGGCGTGCCCGTGGCTCATTGAGCGGTTCGTGGACAAGGAGGCCGAGTTCATCTACGTGCCGACGGCCGAGGTCATGGCGACCGCCGAGAGACTGGGCGGCACCCCCTACGACGTGAAGGATGTCAAGCTGGGCCATCACGGTCCGGAATGCAGCTTCGATGCGTTCGTGCGCAATTATGACCTGGACAAGGACCCGGCCCTGGCGTACCTGGCCAAGGTGATCCGCGGTGCCGACACCGCCGACAAGGCCGTTACACCGGAGTCCCAGGGGGTCGAGGCGATCCTCGACGGCCTGCGGCACGTCCACTACCCGGACGATCAGAAGCAGCGCGAGGCCTCCCGTCCGGTCCTCGATGCCCTCTACGCCTACTGCCGGGCCAAGATTGAACGCGGACCGTGTGACGTTCAGACGCGTCGCCTTCACGCCCGTGCCGCCGGGACCGAAGCCGGGGTTCGACCACGCCGACACCTACCTCGCCCCGACCGGCAGCCGTATCTACATCGCCCACACCGGTGCCGACGCCGTCGAAGTTCTGGACTGCTGGAGCGGGGCCTACCTGCGCGCGCTATCCGACCTACCTGGCGTTGCGGGCGTGCTGATCGACAGCGTGGCGGACCTGCTGTTCACCTCTGACCGAGCTGTGGCGCGGGTGAGCGTCTTCCGCTGCTCGGACGCCGGTCAGGCCGAGAAGCGGCCGTCCCAGAGGCGGAGCCAGCCGCCGGTCGCGCCCGCGGCAAGGATCGCGGCAGCGACGAGAAGGCAGCCGACGGCGAATGCCCAGTCGGCCGCGGTGATCGGGGTCTCGCGCCAGTAGGTCCGTTCTCGGGCTGACGCAAAGCCACGGGCGTCCATCGCGACGGCGATCTGGGTCGCCCGTCGCGTGGCGTCGGCAAAAAGGGGCACGATCCCACGCACCGCCGCGGCCGCACGAGCACGCGCCGAATGCGGTCGCACGCCGCGTACGCGTTGCGCGAGTCGGATCCGTTCGTATTCGTCTCCGATGAGCGGGAAGAAGCGATATGCCGCGAGCATCGCGTAGCCCACGCGATACGGGACGCTGGCATTGCGGATGCAGCTGACCACCAGCCGCGTCGGATCGCTCGTACGGATCGCGGCGAGCGAGATCGCTCCGATTGCCAGGCCGCGAAGTCCGATGCCGACGCCGAATCGGAGGCCGGATGCGCTGGCGAGCCAGGGCCCCACGCGCCACACCGTGTCCTCCGGCCCCGGCACGGCGAACAGCGCGTTCGTCCAGACGAATCCGGCGGCGACGACCGCCAGTGGGACGAGGGACCGCACGTACGTGCCGGCGGCGACGCCCCCGAACCCGACCGCGGCGACGCAGGCTGCGCCGAAAAAGAACAATGGCGTCACCGGGTCGATGACCAGGACGAGCAGAAGAGAGAAGACCAGCGCAATGCCAAGCTTCACCGCGGGATCCCGGCGTGCGACCAGCCGGCTCATCCGAGCGCGGCCCGGACCGCCGCGAGCCCGGGCAGGGACGGCACGCCAGGCCGTTCGCCGGAGGCGATCCGGAAGGCCTCCGCAACCGGCGGCCGCCGTAGCGCGCAGCGGGCCAGGAGTGCGTCGTCGGCGAAGAGCGCCGCCACCGGCCCGTCGAACGCCACCCGGCCATCGGCGAGTGCGACGGCGCGGGTCGCGTGATCCGCCACGAGCGCGAGGTCGTGCGTGATCGCGACGATCGCCCGTCCCTCGGCGCGCAGCGCGTCGAGCGTCTCCACGAGCAGCTCGGTGTTGCGCTCATCCTGGCCGAAGGTCGGCTCGTCCAGGATCAGCCCGTCGGGATCGGCCGCGACCGCCGTTGCGACGGACAGCCGGCGCTTTTGGCCATGACTGAGCGAGAACGGATTCGCTTCGGCGAGCTCGCGGAGGCCGGCACGCTCAAGCAGTGCATCGGCCCTCCGGTCCATCTCGCCCGCCGTCAGCCCGCGTGCCCGGAGGCTCGCCTGCAGCTCTCCGAGCACGGTGCGCGCGACGAACTGACGGTCGGGGTACTGGAAGACATAGGCGATCTCCCCGGACCGCTCGACACGGCCGGCTCGCGGATCGAGCGCGCCGGCGAGCAGGAGGCCGAGCGTGCTTTTGCCGGCGCCGTTCGCGCCGACGATGGCGACGAGCTCGCCGCGGCCGATCGTGAGCGAGACGCCGTCCACGGCCGGCCCCGGTGCGCCCCGATACCGGTACCCGACCGACGCTGCGCAGATCACCGGCGCGCCGACCGGCGGAACCGGCGCCAGCACCGCGCTGGTCGCTGGCCAGCGCTGGACGATCACGGCCGCGGCCGCGGCCGGGTCGCGGGGGAGCGCGTCGCTCCCGAGCAGCGCCGCGAGCCGGCGCAGCTGCGGGATCCACACCCCGAGCGCGGCGAGCCGGTCCATCTGATCGACGAAGACCTCGTGCGGGGTGCCGGTCAGCGCCAACCCGCCGTCCTGGTCCAGCACGGCGACGCGGTCGATGAAGGGCAGTACCTCGTCCAGCCGGTGCTCGATGATCAGGAGCGACCGCTCGCGGTCCGCGACGAGCCGCTGGATCGCCCCCAGCACGTCGCGTGTGCCCACCGGGTCCAGGTTCGCGGTGGGCTCGTCGAGCACCAGGCCGTGCGGACGGAGCGCGAGGATCGACGCGAGGGCGAGCCGCTGCTTCATCCCCCCGGAAAGCGCGGCGATGGGCACGGACACGGCGTCCAGCCCGGTCGCCACGCGTGCTGCCGAGATGCGTTCGGCCATCGCCGCGCGTGGCAGGCCATGGTTCTCCAGACCAAAGGCGATCTCATCGTCGATGTCGAGCATCACGAGCTGGGTCTCCGGATCCTGGAACAGGACGCCGACCGTGGCGGAAAGCGCGGCCAGGCCGGTCGCGCGCGGGTCCGCGCCGTCCACGTGGATGCTGCCGCTTTCCCAGTGCACCTCAATCGCGTGCGGGATCACGCCGTCGAGACAGAGGGCGAGGGTGCTCTTGCCGCTGCCGCTCGGGCCGAGAAGCAGGAGGCGCTCGCCGCGCTCCCAGCGGAGCGAGAGCTCGCGGAGGGCGGGGCGCCTTCGCCCGATGTGACGAATGGTCAGCCCCGCGACCTCC
>JAYVCA010000002.1:0-3507 GCA_043750135.1 Chloroflexota bacterium
TCGCGAACATCGCCTACATCTCGGTCGCCGAGGTCCTGCGGCTCGACTACATCCGGACCGCGCGGTCCAAGGGCCTCGTCGAGTCGGTCATCCTGTCCCGCCATGCCCTGGGCAATGCCGCGGTCCCGATCATCGGCGCGGTCGCGACCGGCCTTTCCATCGCGCTGTCGACCTTGCCGGTCGTCGAAGTGTTCTTCTCCTGGCCGGGCCTGGGCTTCGCGCTGCTGCTCGCCATCCGCCGCTTCGATCCGGCGACCGCCGGAACGCTCCTCGGCGCGCTCGCGGTCACCATCGCGGTCCTGCGGATGGCGCTCGACGCGCTCGCCGCGCGCTTCGCCCATGCGGCGACCGGCGCGTCGGCGTGAGGGCCGGGCGAGTCGGTCTCCGCGCCCTCAGCTGGCAGCTCGTGCTCGGCGGCGGGATCATCCTCGCCTGGCTCGTCATCGGCTTTGGTGCACCGTTCCTCACCGCCGTCGACCCGATCAAGCAGCACACCTTCATCCAGGACGGCACCCGGTCGGTCCCGGCACCGTTCGACCCGGGTCAGTACGGATTCCCGCTCGGCTCCGACCGGCAGGGCCGCGACGTCTGGGTCGCGATCATGTACGGAGCGCAAGCGACGATGACGCTGGCATTCGCGGTGCTCGCCGTCCGGATGGTCGTCGGCGTGACCCTCGGCGCGCTCGCGGGCTGGTTCGCCGGACGCTGGATCGACCGCGCGGTGTCCGCGCTCATCGACGCGTTCTCGGCGTTCCCGGCGCTCCTCTTCGCTGTTCTCTGGATCTTCGCATTCGACATCCGCTCGGGTCTGTCGGCCTTCGCCGCGGCCCTGGCGATCACCGGCTGGTCCGGCTTCGGTCGCGCGACACGCTCCGCGCTCGTCGCCTTGAAGGGTCAGCCGTTCCTTGAGGCGGCGCGGAGCGAGGGCCTCTCCGAGTTCGCGGTGTTCGCCCGTCACGCGATCCCGAATCTTCTGCCGCTCCTTGCGGTGACCGCCGCGCTCGAGGCAAGCGCGATCTTGCTGGTGCTCGGCGAGCTCGGCTTCCTTGGCTACGTCGTCGGCGGTGGCACGAACATCCCGCTCGACGACGTGGGCCGCGGCGGCGGGCGGGTGTTCTTCTTCTCCTCGCCGGAGTGGGGGGCGATCCTGTCTCAGGGCCGGTTCGAGGTCTACCGCGCACCGTGGATCGCGCTCGCGCCTGCGGTCGCGTTCGCGAGCGCGATCCTCGGGTTCAACCTCGCCGGACATGGCCTACGGCTCTTCTTCGAGCGCGCACCGGTCGCTCTCGGCCGGCTGCTCAGCTGGCGGACCGTGGCCGCCCTCGTCGCGGTGGTCGTCGTGATCCGCGCCGTGTCCCCGCTGATCGGTCCGGAAGCCGGGCTCACCGCGGTGGCGAAGCAGTTCGACGGCGGCCGCGCGATGGCGCACCTGCGGTACATCGGCGACCCGGCTCGCGAAGGCCGCTACACCGGATCGATGGGCTACCGGGATGCGGCGCGATACGTCGTCGACCGCTTCCGCGAGCTTGGCCTCGAACCCGCCGGGGACAGCGGCACCTACGAGCAATCGTTCCGGATGGCCGACGTGGGGCTCACCGCGATGCCGTCCTTCGAGCGCGTCGGTGCTGACGCGAAGCGCTACGTGCCGCGCCAGGACTTCAGTGAGAGCGTGGGTGGACGGCGGGGCGGCGGGACCGCCGAGGGCCGCGTGATCTACGTCGGTGGCGGGAACAAGGTCGCCGGCTACAGCGACTACCAAGGGGTCCACCCCGAAGGCAACATCGTGATGATCGCCGGACCCGGCCTCGGGGGCGACCGAATCGACATCGCGCGACGCGAGGGCGCGGTCGGGGTCATCCAGGTCGCCACCGTGACCAGCGGTCCGCTCATCAAACCGTCGTACGTGGCGGCATTCGAGCGCGAGACGCTCCCGGTCATCACCGTCACCGAGGACGTCGCGAACGAGCTCATCGCCGGGTCCGGGAAGAAGATCGCCGACCTGCGCAGCTCCCTCGAGAACCGCCTGCGGCGGGCGCAGACCCGTCCGAGCCTGCGCGTCGAGGTCCCCGAGCCGATCTCGTTCGAGACCGACGTCCAGGTCCGGCTCGCGGTGCCGCTCGGCGCGGTGCACGACATCACCGGCACGAACATCGTCGCGATCCTGCGCGGAACCGACCCGTTGCGCGCGGATCGCTTCGTCCTTGCCGGCGGGCACCTCGACGGGATCGGCACCGATCCCGACGGCACGGTCTTTCCCGGTGCGAACGACAACGGATCGGGTCCCTCGGTCGTCCTCGAGATCGCTCGCGTGCTAGTGGCGAATCGCGAGACACTCCGCAACCCGGTCGTCTTCGCGATCTTCGCCGGCGAGGAGGAGGGCCTCGTCGGATCGGAGAGCTTCCTGAATACGTCCCTGGTGACGGCCCTCCGGCCGACGAACATCGTCGCCTTCGTGAATCTCGATGTCGCCGGCTGCTGCGGTGATTCGCTGGCGGCGTCGGACGAGAGCTTCACCCTCCACGCGCGCGCCAAGGCCGCGGCCGACCGCCTGGGCGTTGGCCTCACCTACACCCCCACCGTCGGCGGGAGCGACCATGCCACGTACGTGCGGCGCGGCGTCCCGGCGGCGCTCATCGCCTGGAACGAGCTTGGGCCATTCCACACCGTGGGCGACACGATCGCCACGGTGACGCCGGCGCGCCTCGAGGCGGCCGGCCGCGTCGCCACGCAGCTGATCCTCGAGCTCGCCGGAACGAATTAGTCCGGCAGCTCCACGGCCGGCAGGCCTTCGACCGTCTCCGCGGCGACCGCATCCACCACCGCGTGCAGGTGGCCGGTCCGCTCGAAGACCGCGATCTGGCGGTCCGCGCTCGTGCCCTCACGCACGATCGTCCGCAGGTATTCGACCTCGCGCCGTGAACCGAGAACATCGACAACGTCATCCACGAACTCAAGAAGCTCGGTACAGAGGTCCCTCATCGGCACTTCGGCTTCCTTGCCAAAGTCGATGAGCTTCGCATCGAGGCCGCCGCGCATCGCCCGCCACTTGTTCTCCTGCACGAGCTGCGGCAGGTATTGGCGGAACCCGAGGTTGCGCTCGCGAAGCACGAGGAGCTTCGCGCAGATCGCCTGAACGAGCGCGGCGATGCACAGCGTCTCCTCCAGCTTCGTCGCGGCGTCACAGATCCGGAACTCGATGGTCGGATAGAACGCATGGGGACGGAGGTCCCACCAGATCCGCTTGCCGTCATCGATGCACTTCGTCCGGACGAGGAGCTCGACGTAGTTCTCGAACTCGTCGTAGGAAACGAACTCCGGCGGGATCCCGGTCCGCGGAAAGCGTTGCCAGATGATCTGGCGGTATGACTTGAGGCCGGTGTTCCGGGTGAGCCAGAACGGGCTGGAGGTCGAGATCGCGAGGAGGTGCGGGAGGAAGTACCGCGCCTCGTTCATCACCTCGATGCGCGCCTCGCGGTCCGGGATCCCGACGTGCACGTGCAGGCCGAA
>JAYVCA010000003.1:0-2622 GCA_043750135.1 Chloroflexota bacterium
GGTCGCGCTGCTGTCCGTACCGTCTGACTGGAACGAGGTCGGCCAAGAGTCGACTAGACCCGGCCAAGCGCACCGTCGAGATCTGCCACGATGTCGAACGGATCCTCGATGCCCACCGAGATGCGCACCATGCCGTCGCTGATCCCCATCCGCATGCGTTCCCCGGAGGCGACCCGTCGATGCGATGCGGTCGCCGGATGCAGGACCTCGGTGAACAGGTCGCCGATCGTCGTGGCCGACGCCGCGAGCTCGAGCCCATCGAGAAAGCGGTACGCCGCTCCACGGGTGTCGTCGCGCAGGGTGAACGTGACCACCGCACCGGCGCGGTCGCCGAACTGAGCCGTCGCCAGCGCGTGATGCGGATGCGACGGCAGCCCGGGATAGCGGACCGCCGCGATCTTCGGGTGCCCTGCCAGGTGCGTGGCGACGGCGAGTGCGTTCGCCGACTGCCGGGTCATCCGTAGCTCGAGGGTCCGCATTCCCCGGATCACCAGCCACGCTTCATGCGGCGGCAAATACGCGCCGTCGCTCATCACCCGCTCGCGCAGCCTCGCGATCCGCTCGGCCCGACCGCCCACGACACCGCCCATGACGTCCCCGTGGCCGTTGATGTACTTGGTGAGGGAGTGAAGCACCACATCGGCCCCAAGCGCGGCGGGCCGGTACAACGCCGGTGAAGCGAACGTCGCATCGACCATGAGCTCGGCACCGGCGGCGTGCGCACATTCAGCGAGCGCGGCGATGTCGGTGACCCGTAGGAGCGGGTTCGAGATCGACTCCACAAAGAGAGCTGCTGTCGGCGTGGCGAGTGCGGCCTCGACCGCACGGAGGTCCGTCGGATCGACGAAGGCCACATCGGCGTCACGCTCGACCCGCAGCCGCTCGAAGAGCGCCCGAGTTGCGCCGTAGGTGTCCTCCTGCGCGACGATGCGCCCGCGCGCGGCAAGGATGACTCCGGTGAGGGCACCGATCGCGGCCATCCCCGTCACGAAGCAGACCGCCTCTTCGACCTCGTCAAGCTCCGCGAGCGCGATCTCCAAGGCGCCGGTCGTCGGCGTGCCGTAGCGGCCATAGACATATCCCGGCCGCTCGCCGGCGAAGATCGCATCCTGCTCGTCCATCGATCCGTGATCGAACGCGACGCTCTGGACGAGCGGCGGGACGAGCGGCGTACCGCCACCGGGCGGCAAGACGCGGGCCGCGCGAACGACCCGCGTCCCGACCTGGTGTCCCTGTTGTCGCTGCCGTCGTGGTCCGTTCGGCCGACCCATCAGGCGGAGTATCACCGCAGCGCGGCGGTCCGCGCCGTGGCCGCTACCCCGAAACGGAGGGCCGGGGACGATCAGGCGACCGGCTCGCCTCCCGTACCGCCCGGGCTTTCCGGGTTCTCGATCGCCTTGGCCCGCTCGACGAGTGCGGCGACCTTCTGGCCACCCTTACGGCCGATACGCTCGAAGTGGCCGGCGCCGTATTTCGCGGTGACGGCTCTGCCGCCCTTCTGGCCGATACGGCCGAAGAACTCCGGACCGTACTTTTCGGCCGTGCTCGATCCGCCGAGCTTGCCGATCTTCTCGTAGAACTCGGGGCCGTACCGGGCGCTGACCAGCTTGCCGCCCATGCGGCCGGCCTCGGCCACGGTCATCGCGCCGCCGGGCTTCTTTGTTGTTGCCATGAATGGACTCCCTTCACAGGTGCGCGGACGAGTAAGTGACGGCGCACTTGGCGTGCCGGGAACGGGCCACACGACAACAGCGCGGTAACGGTTCGTCAACGATCGCGCGGTACGATGCACCGAATTCGATCGCACCCGAGCGCTAGCGAAGTGGGACCACTTCGAGATCGATCGGCTCCTCAACGACGAACCGCAGGACGATGATCGCGGAGAGCACCGCGGCAACGAAGCAGAAGACCCCGAGCGGGGCGAAGCCCGGACCGTCGACCAACAGACCGCCGACGGTCGCGCCGACGACGAGGGCCGTGCTCGCGACGGCCGACGACAGGGCGAGCATCGTGCCGCGCGCCTCGGGCACCTGCTCGCTCATGAGCGCCTGGTTCGTCGCGAACCGGGCGCCGATGACCGCCGACAGCACGAGGTTCAGCAGCGCGGTCGCGACCAGCGGCAGGGCAAGGTTCGTCTGGATCAGCAGGAGCACGCCGGACAGGACGACACTTCCGGCGACGATCCGCCGATGTCCGATGCGGTCGCCCAGGCGTCCGCCGATCTGGCTGCCGATGAGCACCCCCAGGCCCATCGTGAGCGCCACCGTGGAGGCGAGTCCCTCGCTCAACCCGAAGGTGTGCTGGAAGAACACGACGAGATAGGTGACCCAGGTGAACCAGAACAGCGCACCGAGGAAGCTGGAGGCAATGGCTGCGACGGCGGACCGGTCATGCAGGATCCTGGCGTAGAGCGCGCGGATCTTCGTTCCATCGTTCTGACCGGGTGCGCGGTCGAGCTTGAACAGCAGGACGATCGCCGCGATCACCGCGAGCGCACCGACGATCGCGAGCGACAGCCGCCAGCTGAGCAGCTCCGCGATGATCCCCGCGATGGGCACCCCGACGATGCTCGCGAGCGTGTTCATCGAGATCGTGGTCGAGAGCACCGAGCCGCGCTCGCGA
>JAYVCA010000004.1:0-4653 GCA_043750135.1 Chloroflexota bacterium
CGGTCAGGCCACCGGGTCGCGGAGGATCTTGCGCAAACGACCGAGCGCCCGGAATTGAAGCGCGCGGATCGCTCCCTCGTTCTTGCCCAGGATCTTCGCCACCTGACGGCTGGAGAGGTTCTCGACGAACCGGAGGACCAGGACCTCCTGTTGTTCGGTGGTGAGGTGTTTCACCGCGCCGCGAAGCGCGTCGACCTCCTCACCATGCACCGCGCGCTCATGGGCCGTCGGGCCGTCCTCCGCGAGTCCGTATGCGTCGTCGAGGTCCACGGTGGGGCGGTCGCGCCGCCGCCGGTCGGTGACCGCGTTGCGGGCGATCGTGTACAGCCAGGCAAGGAAGGACTTGCCCTGCCAGCGGTAGCGGTGGATGTTCGCGAAGGCGCGGGTGAAGACCTCGCTGGCGAGATCCTCGGCGTCGCTCGGCTCGCGGACGCGATAAAGGAGGTAGCGGTACACGCTGTCGACGTGCGTGTCGTACAGCTCCGCGAAGGCCGCCCGGTCGCCATTGCGCGCGCGGTCGATGACATCAGGGACCGGGCCGAAGGCCTCGATCGTCTGCGCGGATTCCAAGGTCGCGACCGCGACGGTCAACTCGACGCGTGCCCCCTTTGCCTTGATCGACCTGATCGGCCGGAGTGGCCTGATCGGCCTGGCTCGCTGCGCGCTCGGTGAGCCTACCGACGCGCGTACGGGGCCTTCAACCACCCAGCGGTACCAATGCCGTCCCATGACGACGCGACTTCGTACGCCTCCCGTACGACCGGTACTTCGGTACTGCCCCGATGGTTCTGATCTGACTCCCGCAAGCGAACGAGCATGCGTTCGCGGCAGCGGCGCTGCGTACAGATCCCGAGCGGGGCTTCGCTATCGACCCGCGATCTTGTCTTGCAGCAGCTTCGTCGCGACGTCGACCGCGGTCGCTTCGTCCGCGGGGACGTCCGGCGGGATCCCGGCGTTGTTGTACTTCGCGCCGGTCACTCCACCCACGAACTCCTGGACCGCGACCGCGAGGCGAGTGCCATCAGGGAGGGTCACGAGATTCGTTGCGCCGAGGCAGCCAACGCTCTTGCTGCCCACGATCGTCGCACGCTTGTTTTCCTTGAGGCCGAGGGCGAGCACCTCGGGTGAGCTGCCACCGCGGCCGTTCAGGATGATCGCGATCGGAAGCTGATACGTCTCGGGGAGGCGGAGCTCGCCCTTTGAGGTCACCACACCGCCGCTGCCCGAGCGGGTCTGGATGTCCATGATCTTGTCGCCGTCCTTGAGGAACCAGCTGGTCATCGTCTGCGGCGGGTCGCCACCGACGTTCCCGCGAAGGTCGAAGAGCCATGCTTTCGCCCCTTGGGCCAGGAGCTTGTCGAGCTGTTTGCGTACCTCGGTGGTGATGTCGTAGGTGCCGGTGTGCAGGAACTCGTGCCAGGCCACATAGCCGACGTTCCCTCCGATCATCCGACTCTCGAGGCCGGCTTCGTCGTCGAACGCGAACGATCCGGGCACCGGGACCTGCATCGCGATGCCGCCCCCCGGAGTCTCGCTCTTCCGGTTCACGTAGTAGGTGTGGCAATCTGGGGCGGCCTTTAGCCACGCGCCGATCACCGTGTCGGCGATCCGGTCGGCTGATAGCTGCGGATTCTTCGCCGCAAGCGCGCCCGCGGCGTTCGCGAACTTCGTGAAGTCGGCGAGGATCACCTCCGAGACATCCTGGAACTCGGGGGTCGCGACATCGTCTTTCCCGCCGCTCGAGCGCACCTCGGCCCGGATCGCCTCGAGCCCGGCGGTGAGGATCTTCTTGCTCGAGGTCTTGTGCACGTCGGAGTCGGCGATGAAGCTGTAGGCGATATCGAGCTTGGACTTCTTGATGTCCGCTGTCGCCTGCGCGGCGGGCGTGCCACTCGCGGGCCCCGCGCCGGCAGGTGTGCAGGCAAGGAGCAGGGCCGCCAAGAGCGCGAGGAAGACGATCGGTCGGCGCATACCGACACGATACGCGAGCGCGGGGTGCGCTAGCTGCGGGCGCTCGCGGGCTGCGGCACGTGCGCGGCCTCCCACTCCGACGGGGAGGCGCAGAAGCCCTCGTAATCGATGTATTCGGTGATCGTCGGGTGATCGCCGCAGGCCGGACAGGCCGGGTCCCGGCGGAGCTTCACTTCCCGGAACGAAGCCTCGAGCGCGTCGATGAGGAGGTAGCGGCCGATGAGTGGCTCGCCGATGCCGAGCAGGAGCTTCAGCGCCTCGTTCGCCTGCAGCGTTCCCACGATGCCGGGAAGGACCCCCAGCACGCCGGCCTCGGCGCACGACGGCGCGAGCTCGGGCGGCGGTGGCTGGTGGAAGAGACAGCGATAGCACGGTCCCGCACCAGGCTTGAACACGGTGAGCTGGCCCTCGAAGCGGTAGATGCTCCCGTGCACGACTGGGATCCCGTGCTTGATCGACGCGTCATTCAGCAGGTAGCGGGTGGGAAAGTTGTCCGCGCCGTCCACGATGACGTCGTAGCCGGCAATGATCCGGTCGATGTTGGTGGCGGTGAGTCGTTCGGCGTACGCGATGACCTTCACGTCGGGATTGAGGGCCGCGATCGTTTCGGTGGCCGACTCGACCTTGGGGCGGCCGATGCGCTCGGTCGTGTGGAGGATCTGGCGCTGGAGGTTGGAGAGGTCGACGACATCAGAGTCGACGACGCCGATCGTGCCGACGCCAGCGGCGGCCAGGTAGAGCGCGGCCGGCGATCCGAGCCCGCCCGCGCCGATGAGGAGCGCCTTGCTTTGCAGGAGCCGGTGCTGCCCGCGCTCGCCCACCTCGGGGATCAGGAGGTGGCGGCTGTAGCGCTGCGCCTGCTCACCGGTGAGCGATTCCGGCTTGGACCAGGGGAGACCGGCGTCCTTCCAGCGGTTGTAGCCGCCGGTCATCGAGATCACGTTGGTGTAGCCGAGCTTGGCGAGCGTGTCGGCGGCCATGACCGAGCGAACGCCGCCGGCGCAGTACAGGATCGTGGTCGTGTCCTTGTTCGGGAGGCGGTCCTCGGCCCACTGCTCGAGGTAGCTTTTCGGTACGAACGCGGCGTTGGGCAGGTGACCCTCGTCCCACTCGTTCTTCTCGCGCACGTCGCCCAGCTGGACATCGCCCAAGCGGAGAAGCTCCTGGACCTCCTGGGGCGTCGCTTCCTTCACCCGCTGGCGCAGGTCCTTGAAGTAGTCGCGGTAGCTGCTCCCCATGCTGCCAATGATAAACAGACCTCCAAAGTCGGAAATTCCGCCATCGCGCTCCGCAGATGTTCCCTGGCGCGCTCCGCTGGCTAGGCTGGGCGCGTGGACACCCTCTATTTCGACGTCCTTCAGTTCAGCTATCACCTTGCCCTCGCGGTGCTCGTCGGCGGAGGGCTGGTGCTCGGCAGCGCAGCGGCGCCGGCGATCTTCCGCGCCGTGCGGAGCCGGAGCGACGCCGGGACGATCTTCGGCGCGGTGCTTGCCCGGTACGACCAGCTCGCCATCGTTGCCGCGATCGGCGTGGTGATCACCAGCGTGCTGAAGTTCGCGGCGTTCGAGGATCTGTCCCCGGGGCCGCGCCTGTACGCGCGTTGGGCCGCCCTGGCCGTGCTCGTGGCGTTGGTGCTGTACGGCAGCGTCTGGGCCGGGCCGGTCGCGCGCGCGATCCGCCTCCGGACGCCGGACTACGACGACCTCGTCGAAGGTCATCCCACGCGGCGAGAGTTCGCGCAGCTCCATCGCTCGGCGAGTCGAGCGATGCGCGTCGCGGTGTTCGCCGGACTCATCGCGCTCTTCCTCTCGTGAGCGTCACCCGCGTGCCGCGACAACGTCCTGGCCGTGCCGCGACGCTGCCGGCGGTCGTACGGCACCGTGCGGAGGTCAACCGCGCTCACCGGGTCCGCACTCCCGATCAGCTGGTGAAGATGATCGATGCCTGCGGCTTCGCCTACGGCTTCACCCTTCGGGCCGGGGATGCGGCGATCCCAGCCTGCTTCGACCATCTCTCCACGAGCGACGACGCCCAGCGCTGGAATTGGATGTGGGTCTGGAAGGACGAGCTGCCCGAGGCCAAGCGCCTGTATTACGGCGCGCTCCTCGTGCGGAAGCCGACGTTCGTGTCGAACGCCTTCTTGCCGACGTTCTACGCGACCTTTGGCCGGGCGGGGGAGTCGGACGATCATCTCGAGGATGTTCGAGCCGGACGGCTTTCCGACACCGGTCGGCGCATCATCGAGTATCTCGGCGCCACGGGTGAGACCCAGACCAAGCGGATGCGTGCGGAGCTGGGCATCACCTCGAAGGAGGGCAAGCTCCAATACGGCAAGGCGATCGACGAGGTCCAGCGGCTCATGTACGTCGCGCGGGTGCGGGCCGTCGGCGAAGGTCGTGAGGACTACAACTACACCTATGACCTGTTCGTGCGACGCTATCCCGAGATCGTGAAATCCGCCGAACGGATCTCGTCGTCCGACGCGACGCTCGCGCTTCTTGAGCGCACCGTCGAGCTCGCCGGAGCGGTCAGCCCAAAGCAGATCGCGCGGCTCTTCGAATGGGACGAGGCGCTCCAGGAGCGAGCGACCCAGCGCGCCATCGATCGCGGCACCATCGCGCCGCGGGACGGTGAGCTCGTGCTCGCGTCATTGCTCAGATGAGCGAAGTCCGCGGGCCGGCC
>JAYVCA010000005.1:0-5911 GCA_043750135.1 Chloroflexota bacterium
TCCACGGGTCTCGCGAAGACCGCTAGACCGCGTTCACCTCAGTTGGATTCATTCCGGAAGCCTGAAGTGAGCACCCCTGGGTCTTCGGATTCCCACTGGTATCACCCACTCCACATCACCTCCTTTCTTTCGTCGGACATCCTCCCACCACCACGAGCGGTCGTCAATGTGAACCAGGAAGCAATCACGCCGGGGCGGGAGCGGCCCGGCGGGGATGCCGGCGGTGCCCGGACGCGGCGGCTAGATCAGGGGAGGTAGGGCAGCGGGTCGACCGCTCGTCCATTGACGATGGTCATGAAGTGCAGGTGCGGGCCGGTCGTCCAGCCGGTCATGCCCTCGAAGGCGATGACCTGCCCGGCCTGGACGTACTGGCCGACCGAGACGATCGGCGGCCGTTGGCTGTCGTCGAGGTGGCCGTACAGCGTCGAGAAGTTACTTCCGTGCGCGATGATCACGACGGTCGCGGTGTCGCCGTAGGCGAGGTACGGCTTCCCGACGGTGACGACGCGTCCGGCGGCCGCGGCGCGGATCGGCGAGTACATCGGAGCGGCGATGTCGAGGCCGTTGTGGAAGCCACCCCAGCGCGGGCCGAAACCCGAGGTGATCGCGCCGCTGAGCGGCCACAGTGGGAGCTTCGTGCCGTTGAACGTGCCCAGACCCGATCGCGCCGCAAGTTGCGCCGCGAGCGCGGCGTACTGCGCCTCCGCCTGCTCGAGCTGGCGGTTCAGGTTCGCGGTCTCGTTGTTCGCGTTCCGGACCTGATCGAGCTGGCTGTTGCGGCTCGCGGCGGCGTCCTCGCGGAGCGCGGACTGAGAGTTGATCGCGACCTGCGCCTGGGCGACGAGTTGCTCGAACTCGGCCTTCTGCGCGGCGAGGTGCGCCCGTTGCTGGGTGATCTGCTCCTGGAGACCGACGATCTCCTTGGTCTTTGCGGCGGCATCGTCCTGCTTGCGCGTGGTGTCGCCGCGCAGCGTCTTGATGTCGCTCGCAAGCTGCACGTCCTGGCGGTTGATGAGGACCATCGCCTGGACTCGACTGGCGAACTCGGAGAGCGAGCCGGATGACAGCAGCATCTCGAGCGGGCTGATCTGGGCTTGGCGGTAGGTCGTCTTGAGATGTTTGGCGTACAGATCCTCGCGCTTGGCCAGCTGGCGCGTCTGCTCGTTCACCTGCGCGGTGAGCGACTCGGTGAGCGCCTTCGTCTCGCTCAGCTGGAAGGTGACGAGCTGGATCTGCTCCTCGGCGATCTGGATCTCATAGCCGAGGTTCTCCGCCTCGGACTGCGCCCGCGCCTGCTTGCTGGCGAGGTCGCCGATACGGGTGTTCGCGCTCCGGACGGCAGCCTCGAACTGATTCGCCGCTTCCTTGTAGCGCTCGGTGTTCTGACGGGAGACCTGGACCGCGCGCTCGAGCTCCACCTTTTTGCGGAGCATGTCGGCCAGCGGATCGTCGGCGTACGCCGGGAGTTGCTGCCCGAAGAACAGGGCAAGTGCAGCCAGCACGACGATGGTCGTGCGAAGGCCGCCAGTTCCACCACCACCTCCCCGGACGATCCGGGGAGCTCCCATAACGGAGCGATGGTCGCATCCCACGGCGGTCGCGGTCAAGGGCCTGGCTCTTCGGGACGACAAGAGGCTCATTTGGCCAGATGCGTCCGGACCGAGATGGACGCTCCCCCGGCGCCGACGAGCAGCGCGAATCCGAAGACCCCGAGCACCAGCTGCGCGACGAAGTTCGGGCCCAGAGAGACCGGAAGGATGTCGAGGAAGCCGATCATGGCCGTCGTGACCGGTCCGGCAGCGGCGATGATGATCGCGAGGGAGACCGTCGCTCCGAGCGCGCCGACGAGCATCCCTTCGAGGATGAACGGCCAGCGCACGAACCAGTCGGTCGCGCCGACAAGCTTCATGATCTCGATCTCGTCGCGCCGGCCATGGACCGCGATGCGGATCGTATTCACGATGACGAAGAGCGCGACGAACAGCATCATGCCGAGGACGGCGATGCCGCCGATCGACAGCACGCGGGTGATCGTGAGGAGCTTCTCCACGACGGTCGGGTTGTCGACGACATCGGCGACCACGCCGCGGCCGACCTCATCCTTGAGCGATGCAGCGAGGCGCGAGGTCTCCTGCGCGCTCGCCATCTTGACTTCGAGCGACGCGGGGAGCGGGTTCGTATCGACTTCGGCGAGATCGAAGTCCTTCTTCCGAGCCGCGATCTCCCGGAGCCGCGCGAGCGCCTGATCCTTGGTGACGTAGTCGACGCGAGTCACCGCCGGGTCCTTCTCGACTCGCGTCTTGAACGCGAGGATGTCCGACGGCTTCGCGGTGTCCTCGAGGTACAGCACGAGCTCCACCTTGGACTCGAGGACCGCGACCGCGGCCTGGAGCCCACGGTCGGTGACGATGAAGAACGCGAAGAGGAGGAGCATGAGCGAGACCGTGAGCGTCGATGCGATGCTCATGACCGGGTTGCGCCAAAAGCCCTCCCAGGCCGCGCCGCCGATGTAAGCGATCCGCCTCATGCCGCGTAGAGCCCTTCGCGCTCGTCGCGGACGACCGCGCCGTGGTCGAGGTGGAGGACCCGCCGCCGAAGGGCGTTCACGATCTCGGCGTTGTGGGTCGCCATGACCAGCGTGGTCCCCAGCTCGTTCACCCGGGTGAGCAGCTTGATGATCTCCCAGCTGGTGACGGGGTCGAGGTTCCCGGTCGGCTCATCGGCGATGAGGATCTTCGGGTGGTTCACCAGCGACCGCGCGATCGCGACCCGCTGCTGCTCCCCGCCGGAGAGCTCACGCGGGAAATGGCTCCGCCGGTGGGTGAGGCCGACCAGCGCCAGCGCGCGCTCGGTCTCTTCCTTCACCTGGTGACCTTCGTGGCCGGTGACGAGGAGAGCGAACGCGATGTTCTCGGCGACGGTCTTGGTCGGGAGGAGCTTGAAGTCCTGGAACACGACGCCGACGGTGCGGCGGAGGAGCGGGACCTGACCGCGACGCAGGGTGGCGACATCGTGGCCGTCGACCACGACCCGCCCGGTCGTCGGGAGCTCCTCGCGGATGAGCAGGCGAATGAGCGTCGACTTGCCGGCGCCAGAGGAGCCAACGAGGAAGATGAACTCTCCGGCCTCGATCGAAAGGTCGACGTCGTGCAGCGCCGCGGTGCCGTTGGGGTAACGCTTGCTGACGTCGTCGAGTCGGATCACTGGTTCCCTACGTTCCCCCTCACGGTGTCCGGGCGGCGGTCGCCCGGCAAGCCCTGCGCAAGGAACTTAACGAGGGGCCGAGCCTCGGCGCAACGGGCGCGGCTGGTGCATTCGTACTAGAAGGTCCCACTTTGGCGGTGGAACGTACGCTGAGCGCGCAAGCTCCCGCCAACCTCTGTGTCTGCAGGGCGGTCGTTTAGCCGCCGTCCTGCAGACCGAGCTCGGTCTGCGACGGTCGATCTGGAGCGAAGGTGGCGATGGATGCGATCTTGGCCTCACCGGTGGCCATGACCTTCACCCCCTGGGTCGCGCGACCGAGGACCCGGATCTGTTCGAGCGGAGTGCGGATGACGACCCCGTTCGACGAGATGAGGAGGATCTCCTCGCTCTTCTCGTCGATGACCTGGATCGCCGCTACGTTGCCGGTCTTGGGCGTGAGCGCGGCAAGGATGACTCCCTGCCCGCCGCGGTTATGGGTCGGGAAGTCCTCGACCGTCGTCCGCTTCCCATAGCCGTTCTCGGTCACCGAGAGGACCTCGGTCCGCGGCAACGCGACGCCCATGCCGATGACCTCATCGCCGCGGGCGAGGCGGATGCCGGTGACGCCCTGGGTCTGGCGCCCCATCGGGCGCGCGTCGGTCGCCTTGAAGCAGACCGCCTTGCCTTTCCGGGTCGCCAGGACGATCCGATCCTTGTCTCCGCAGGTCGCGACCCACGCGAGTGCATCCCCCTTGCGAAGGGCCATCGAGATGAGGCCGGCGCGTCGCACGTTCGCGTATTCGCCGAGGGCGGTCTTCTTGATGAATCCCTTTCGGGTCGCCATCACCAGGTAGGCCGAGGTGTTCGTGTCACGGATCGCAACGAGTGCCGAGACGCGCTCGCCGGACTGCATCGCCTCGAGGATGTTCTGGATCGGGGTGCCTTTCGCCGTGCGGCTGGCGTCCGGGACCTCGTAGACCTTGAGCGCGAAGACGCGACCGCGGTCAGTGAAGACATAAAGCTTGTCGTGGCTGCGCGCGACGACGAGCTGCTCGACGTCGTCCTCGTCGCGAGTCGCCATCCCGATGATCCCGCGGCCGCCGCGGTGTTGCGCCCGATAGGTCGAGAGCGGCATCCGCTTGACGTAGTTGCGGGTGGACAGGGTGATCACGACGTCCTCATCGGCGACGAGGTCGGCGTCGGTAAGCTCGCGGTTCATGTCGTCGAGGATCTTTGTGCGGCGCTCGTCGCCGTACTTGGTCACGAGGTCGTCGAGATCGGTCTTGATGAGGAATAGGACCTTCCGCGGGTTCGCGAGGACCGACTCAAGCTCGGCAATGAGGGTGATCGTCTCGCGATACTCGTCCTCGATCTTCTGGCGCTCGAGACCGGTGAGGCGGCGGAGCTGCATCTCGAGGATCGCCCTGGCCTGCAGCTCGGAGAGCGTGAATTTCTCGCGGAGGTTCGCGAGGGCGGTCTCGGGGCTCTTGCTCGCGCGGATGGTCTTGACGATCTCGTCGATGTGATCGAGCGCGATCTTGAACCCCTCCAGGATGTGCGCCCGGTCCTTCGCCTTCCGGAGGTCGAACTCGGTCCGCCGGGTGATGACCTGCTTGCGGAAGTCGATGTGCGCCTGGAGGACATCCTTCAGTGAGAGCGTCTTCGGCTGCGAATCGACGAGCGCCAGCATGTTCAGGTTGAAGGCCGACTGCATCGCCGTCGCCTTCCAGAGGTTATTCAGGACCCGTTGCGGACTGTCGTCACGCTTGACCTCGATGACGATCCGCATCCCGTCGCGATCGCTCTCGTCGCGAAGGTCCGAGATGCCGGCGAGGCGCTTGCTCTGGACCAGCTCGGCGATCTTCTCGATGAGGCTGGCCTTGTTCACCGAGTACGGCAGCTCGGTGACGATGATCGACTGCCGCCCGCCCTTCCCATCCTCGACGTGCGCCCGGGCGCGCATCATGATCCGGCCTCGACCGTTCGCGTACGCGCGGCGGATCGCGTCGACGCGTTCGACCGCGCCGGTCTCGATGTTCTTCTGCTCATCGAAGCGATAGATGACCCCGCCGCCAGGGAAGTCCGGTCCCAGGATCGTCTCGCAGAGGTCATCGTTGGTGAGCTCAGCATCGTCGATGAGCCGCTTCGTCGCGGCGGCGACCTCGCTGAGGTTGTGCGGCGGGATATTGCTCGCCATACCGACCGCGATCCCGGTCGAGCCGTTCACCAGAAGGTGCGGGAGACGCGACGGGAGGACCTTGGGCTGTTGATGCCGGTTGTCGTAGTTCGGATACCAGTCGACCGTCTCGCGTTCGATGTCGGCCAGAAGCTCAGCCGAAATGGCCGACGGCCGAGCTTCGGTGTATCTCATGTGAGCCGGCGGATCGTCGTCGATCGAGTTGTGGACGAAGATTCCGGCAGCGAGCGCGAAGTTCTGGGTCACGTCGACGGTGAGGTCGTACACGTCGGCCGTGCCCGCCGGCTCGACGGAGGTGACCGCCGCGGAGAGGCCGGCCGGAACCGGAAATGCGCCAGTCCGGTGGAGCCGCTCGGGGATCGCGGTGCGCGCGAACGGCATGAGCTGGTCCTTGGCCTTCAGCGTTCCGGCCTCGCGGTAGGTGCCGTCTCGCATCATGAAGCGGTGATCGGGCGTACAGACGATCTCCTGGCCATTCGCCAGGGCGACCTTCACCACCGGGTCATTTCGGCGCACCAGGCGCGGCGCGCG
>JAYVCA010000006.1:0-5450 GCA_043750135.1 Chloroflexota bacterium
GCCGCGCTCGCGATCGTCCTCGGACCGGCATTCCCCAACCTCACCGTCACCGGGGTCTATGCGCTCGGCGCGTTCATCGTGGCCTACAACCTGGCGACACTCTGGAGCTCGTCCCGGGCGCAGAACGTGGCAGCGCACCGGCGCATCGCCGCCGCGGCCTTCGCCGGCGACCTGGGTGCCCTGTCCGCGGCAATGCTCCTGTTTTCCAGCGATCCCCTGTGGACGACGTTCTTCCTGGGCACGATCGTCATTACCGCAGGGGCGTTCCGTTTCGGTACCGCCGGGACGTTCGCCGCCACGACCGTGGTCTCTGCCGTGTACCTGGCTGTCTCGGCGTACCGCGCTGTGATCTTCAGCTTTGCCTTCGTTCCAGAACGCGCGCTGTTCCATCTGTCGATCTTCGTGCTCATCGCGGTATTGCTGGATCGGTCGCTCCGCGATGCGTGGCAGCTCCGAGGTGAGCGCGAGGAGCTCATCGTCCGGCTCGAGCGCCGCGTGAACGAGGACACGGCGATCGCCCAGGTGATGCGGATCGTCGCTCAGGTGCCCTCCGCGAACGCGGTCGTTCCCGCCGTGCTGGAGGCGAGCCGGAACGTCTTCCGTTTCGACCGCGCGACGGTGTTCGTCGCCGATGAGGCGCTCGGCGAGTACAGAGTGCTCTACCGGCTGGCGAGCGACGCGGGCACCGCCGCCGCCGCACCGCCGCGCCTGCGTCTCGGGGAAGGGCTCATCGGCGCGGCGATCGCGGACGAGCGCGCGATGCTGGTGCCCAATGTCCTCGTTGACCCGCGGTACGTCACACCGGCTGCGACCGAGGCGCCCCGGTCGGTCATCCTCGTCCCGCTCCAGGTCGGCGGCCGTCCGGTAGCGGTCTTTTCGCTTTCTCGGGCCCTGCCGGCCGCTTTTGGCCCCGACGATCTGCGCCTCGCCGAGACCGTCGCCGGACTCATCGCGCAGGTCCTGGAGAACGATCGCCTCTTCGCGCAAGCGAGCGAGGTCGAGGCCCTCCGCGTGACTGACCGCTTGAAGGACGAATTCCTCGCCTCGGTGAGCCATGAGCTGCGGACACCGCTTACGGTCATCGGTGGTTCGCTCGAGCTGCTTGCCCTGGGGCGCGCGGAGAACACCGATCGCCTCATCGCGCAGGCTCGGCGCAACGTCGACCGGCTCCAGTACACCGTCCAAGAGCTGCTCGAGCTGGCCGAGCTGCAGCAGGCGCGCATCGAGCTCGAGCGCGAGTATGTGTCGTGTGACGTGTTGTTCTCCGAGGCGGCCGGAGCGGTCGAGGTGATCGCGGAGCGTCGCGGCCAGCGCATCGTCGCGGAAGTCGAGCCCGGACTTCCGGCAGCCTTCGTGGATCGCCGCCGGATCCAGCAGGTGCTCGGTAACCTGGTCGCGAACGCCGTGCGGTACGGCCCGGAGCGATCGACCATCACCCTTCGCGCCGTCGCCGCGGATGGCGTGCTTCGGCTGTCGACCATCGACCAGGGAACGCCGATCCCTCCGGCCGATCGCGATCGGCTTTTCGACAAGTTCTACCGGCGCCCAGAACACCGCGAGGTCCAGGGCGGGACCGGCCTCGGTTTGGCGATCGCGAAGACCCTCGTCGAGCTGCATGGCGGCACGATCGCTCTTCGGCCCGGGGCCGCGATGGGCAATGAATTCGTCGTCGAGCTGCCGCGATGAAGGTGCTCATCGTCGACGATGAGCCTGACGTCGCGGCGGTCGTCGCGATGGGGATCGCCTACGGGCGGCCGGCCTACGCCGTCACCGAATGCCACTCGGGCGCCGAGGCCCTGACCCGCATCGCCGTCGAGCGGCCGGACCTGGTCATCCTTGACCTCGCGATGCCGCAGCCCGACGGGTTCGCGGTGCTGCGGATCCTGCGCGCGCAGGACAACGATGTGCCGGTCATTGTCCTCACCGCCAAGGGATCGGAACAGGACCGCGTGCGTGGCCTCGAGCTCGGTGCGGATGACTACGTCACGAAGCCCTTCAGCCACAAAGAGCTGGTCGCGCGAATGGACGCGGTGCTGCGGCGGACCAGGGCCTCGGCCGATCCCTCGAAGGGAAACCTGCTGAGCGCGCGTGACCTGCAGATCGACTTTGCCCAGCGCCGGGTGTCCATCGCCGGACGCGAGGTCGCGCTCACCCCGACCGAATACAACTTGCTCTTCCACCTGGCGACCAACGCTGGACGCGTGATGACCCACGAGCAGCTGCTGGCCAAGGTGTGGGGCGATGAGTACCGCGACGAGGTCCATTACCTCAAGGTCTACGTCGGCCGCCTGCGGACCAAGCTTGAGCGCGACCCGTCGCACCCGGAGCACATCCTCACCGCGCGCGGCGTCGGCTATCGCTTTCCGACGGCCTAGCGGCGGACACCCGAAGGCCCGGCGCACGGCCGGGCCTTCGTGACGCTGGGGGACCTGGGAACCTGCCGCTACGGCTGCCAGAGCCAGATGTCGTCGAACCAGACCGTGCCGGCAGGACGGAGATCGGCCGGGGCGAACCCGGCGAGGACGAGCCGGATCTGGCTCACTCCGGTCGGAATGGTCACCTGACCGATGAGCTGGGTCGCCGCGGTGGTGCCCCCGGCCGGTGCGGCCAGGGCGGTGATGGCGCTGGTCACGGTCCCGGTCGGACCGAGCAAGCTGACCCGCAGGCTCGGGGCGGCCGTCGGCGCGTTCACCGGTGTGACTGTCATCGCGAGGTCATAGACCGTCCCGGCCGTGACCTCGATGATGCCCGAGACCCATTCACCGGACTGACCGGTGACCGCGTCGGCGAGGACCGCGATCGCGGCCTTGCCGTCGACGGCGTAGGAGCTGCTCGTGCTGTAGCTCGTGCCTCCCGATGCGGTCCACCCGGCCGGGGCGGTACCGCTGCTCTGCTCGAAACTGCCGTTCGTCACCTTGTTGCCCTTGATCGTGATGAGCCGTTTGGCGGTGTTGTTCGTCTCGTTCTTCTCGACGATCAGATTGTCCGGGTCGGCGGTGACGACGATCGAATGATCGCCGTTGGTGGCGCCGGTCCAGATCACGCTCACCGTGGCGCTGCCCGCGGCCGCGACGTTCGCGCTGGCATCGGCGATCTTCACCGATCCGTCGAAGAACCGGACCACGACGTTCGTCGCGGCCGCAGTCCCGATGTTCGCGACCGTCGCGCTGAGCATGATGACCTTCGGCCTGCTCTGGGTCGCGGAGATATCGGTGACCGTGAGGTCCGGTGCCGGGGGATCGAAGCGCGAGAACAGGGTTCTCCCGGTGGTCTGGCGGGCGATCACGCCCTTGTCGGTCCGGAATCCGGGCGTGCTGCTGTCCGGGTTCGTGGTCGTGACGCACGTGTCGATGCAGCCGTCGGCGAACCCGACGAGCACCCGGCCGGTGGAGTCGATGTCCGCGCCGATGAAGTCCAGAAGGTTCCGGCAGGGGTCATCCCCGCCGCCCAAAAGCAGGCAGCCGCGCTGGACCGGGTCGTCCGGGGTGTCCACCGTGGTGGTCGTCCAGCTGCGGCCACCGTCGTAGGTGTGCGCGACATAGAGCTGCCAGGTGCCGGCGAACGCATGATCGTTCGGATCGCCCGCGGTCGTCGAGCCGATGAAGGCGATCGCGCCGCGATCGTTGTCCCCGGCCACCGCGGCCGGGAAGACGGCGTTCTGGAGGTTCGCCGCCGCGCCGATGTCGGAGTCGTAGGTCCAGCTGGCGCCCCGGTCGAGCGAGACCGCGACGCGGGCATGCCCATCGATGTTGCGGTACCCGAAGTACAGGACGCCGCCCGAGCTGATCCCGACGGATGGGTCGGTCGTGCTCGGAAGGCTCGACGGGACGGGGAGGGACTGCCAGGTGACGCCGTTGTCGAGCGAGCGCACCAGGGCCTGATGGCCGCCGCAGTTGCGGTTCGGCACGTAGACGGTTCCGTCCGGAGCGACCTTCACGTGGCCGTGCAGACCGGAGCACTCTTGCCCGTAGATCTGGACCGCCGGATGAAACACCACGCCGCCGTCGTCGCTGCGGGAGCAGAACGCGGCGACCAGCTGCTGCGAGCAGTAGTAGACCGCGTGGGGGTAGTCCGTCGTGGCGAGGCTCGGACCGTGGTAGGGACCGCCACCGATCGTCTGGTGGTCGACGCCCTGCCCGACGCCGCCTCCTTCGGTGGGACTCCAGGTCTCGCCCTCGCTCTGCGAGTAGCAGGTGAGGCTGTTGAACACCGGGTTGAAGAGCAGCTCGGAAGAGAACACGCGGCCGGTCTCGTGATCGACGAAGCCGATCGGGTCAAGTCCGGTCTGGACGTCACATTTCGTGAGGCGAGCGCTCTTGTCCAGCCAGGTTGCCGTGGCCGGGGTCGTCGACTCGTCGAACGAGACCCGGTAGGTACGCGTTCCGGACTGGAAGAACGCGTGATCGGTCGCCCAGTTCACGCCGATGGACGGTTCGCCCGCGGCATTGGCCATCGTCGGCGGCGAAGCGTGGGCGTGGTACCACCCCGGCGTCGCTGCCGGCGGCGGCGCCGCCGGCTTGGCGGCAAAGCTGATCTTCGTGGTGAAGGTGTCGCCGAGCGGAAGGAACGTGACGAGCCGCACGTCGTACTGGCCGGGGATCGCGTCAAAATACGCGATCTCCGGGTCAGCACCCGTCGGCGACGACGCGACGAGCCTGCCGGTGGCGTCATAGATGTACAGGTCGAAGTCGGCGGTCTTGTTGGGCCAGGACGTCTCGACGCGGACGAAATTCGTCGCGGCGAAGGCCGCCGGGGCGTCGACCGTCAGCGCGAAGTCATCACAGGTGCCCGGCGTACAGACGACTGACACCTGCGCCGAGACGTTCGGAACGAGATATGGGCCGCCGGTGTAGGTGAGCGTCCCGCTCGTCGGGGTCAGGGTTCCCGAGGCAGGCGATGCGGCGTTCGTTCCGCGGGCCGGTACGGCGAGCGTGGTCAGGACGAGAACGAGCGCGAGCGCGGCGACGAGCGGTCGCTTCACGAAGGTACCCCCAGCGGTTTGATCCCTTCGAATCTTCACCGCCAGACCTCAACGCACGGTCAACACCGCGTCAATACCGGGTCAATATCCGGTCAATATCCGGTCGTACGAGCCCGCGCTAGCCCGCGCGGTGCGCGGGAGGCCAACCGCCGAGCGGGACGGCGCCGGGTCGCTCGATCTCCAACAGCCGGCGCTTGGCGTCGAGGCCGCCGGCGTAGCCGCCGAGGCTGCCGTCGGTCGCGACCACGCGATGGCAGGGGACGATGATCGGGATCGGATTCGCGCCGACCGCCCCGCCGACCGCCCGCGAAGCCTTCTCGTTCCCGATGCGCGTGGCGATCGTCCGATAGGTGAGGAGCGCACCGAACGGGATCTTCGCGGTCTGCGCGAGGACCCGACTCTGGAACGGCGTGAGTCCCGCCAGATCCACGGGAATGTCGAACGTGCGCCGCTTCCCACGGAAGTACTG
>JAYVCA010000007.1:0-5361 GCA_043750135.1 Chloroflexota bacterium
CAGAGGGCCTGCGCGGCCTCCAGGTCGTTCGGTGGCGCGGCGGCGAAGCGGCCGGCAAGATTCGCAAGGATGTCGAGGCGTCCCCAGGCGCGCATCACCCGGTCGACCAGCGCGGCCATCGCCGCGGCGTCGGCGGGATCGGCCGGAACGAGTATCAGGCGAGGATCCGGATCATCCGACCTGACCGATGGAGCCGATGGAGCCGATGGAGCGGAGGTCACGCCGGCCTGGCCGGCAAGCGCTGCGCGGAGGGCCTCACCCTTGCTCAGGTCACGCACCGCGACACAGACGTGCGCGTTCGCCGCGAGGTAGGCAGCGACCACCGCGGCCCCGAGGTTTCCGGTGCCGCCGGTGACGACGACGCTCCGCCGTTCGAGATCGATCACCCGGCCAGCACCCGCCCGCGCACGTCCACGACACCTAGACTAGCGTCGTGACGCCCCTTCTTGACCGCATCAGCGGCCCCGAAGACCTGCGCGGCCTGTCCCGCGAGCAGCTCCTGCAGCTCTGCCGAGAGATCCGCGAGTTCACGGTCGATGCGGTGCAGAAGACCGGCGGCCACATCTCCTCGAGCCTCGGGACGACCGAGCTCACCGTGGCCCTCCACCTGGTCTTCAGCTCGCCACAGGACAAGCTCGTCTGGGACACCGGACACCAGGGCTACGTTCACAAGCTCCTCACCGGCCGAAAGGAGGGCTTCGCCACGCTCCGCCAGTTCGGCGGGATGAGCGGCTTTCTGCTGCGCACCGAATCCGAGCACGACCAGTTCGGCGCTGGTCACGCCGGCACCTCGATCTCCGCGGCCCAGGGCATGGCCGTCGCGCGCGACCTGAACGGCGGGTCGGAGCACGTGGTCGCGATCATCGGCGATGGGGCACTCACCGCGGGGATGGCCTGGGAAGCGCTGAACAACGTCGGGGCGATGCGCACGCGAATGACCGTGGTGCTGAACGACAACGGGATGAGCATCGCGCCGAACGTGGGGGCCGTATCGCGAATGCTCGAGACCGTCCGGACCGCGGGCCCGTACCGCGAGATGAAGCACGTCGCACGGGCCGTGCTCGAGCACATGCCTGGCGGCGAGCTCGCCGAGGAAGCGCGGCGACGCCTCTTCAACTCGCTGAAGGCGATCTTCATGCCGAACATCCTGTTCGAGCAGTTCGGATTCACCTACTTCGGCCCGGTGGACGGCCACGATCTCTTCGAGGTCGAGCGGGTCCTCCAGAAAGCCCGTGACTTCGATGAGGGTCCGGTGTTCGTCCATGTCCACACTCAGAAGGGCCGCGGATACACACCGGCCGAGGAGGACAACCAGAAGTGGCACGGCGTGTCGGCCAAAGGGACCGCGCCGGCAGCGGCACCGCAGTACACGAAGGTGTTCGCCGACACGGTCGCCGAGGTGATGCGCCGCGAGCCGAAAGCTGTCGCGATCACCGCCGCGATGCCCGCGGGCACCGGGCTCACCCCGCTGTTCAGTGAGTTCCCGACGCGGCTATTCGACGTCGGCATCTGCGAACAGCACGCGGTGACCTTTGCCGCCGGCCTGGCCACGCAGGGGATCATCCCGATCGTCGCGATCTATTCGACCTTTCTCCAGCGCGGCTACGACCAGGTCGTGCATGACGTCGCGATCCAGGAGTTGCCGGTCGTCTTCGCCCTCGACCGCGCCGGCATCGTCGGCGACGATGGCCGCACGCATCAGGGCCTCTTCGACATCGGCTATCTGCGCCCGCTCCCCGGAATCGTGCTGATGGCCCCGAAGGACGAGGCCGAGCTGCGGGACATGATCTGGACGGCGGTCCGCTATGCCGGCGCGGGCCATGGCCCGATCGCGTTCCGGTTCCCGCGCGGCAACGGCACCGGCGTGGCGCTGGACGGCGAGCTTCGCGAGCTTGCGATCGGTGTCTCCGAGACGCTCCGCGAGGGAGGCGACCTGTCCATCGTCGCGTACGGCACGATGGTGGGACCCGCGCTCGCCGCCGCCGCGACGCTCGCGTTGGAAGGGATCCACGCGACGGTCGTGAACGCCCGCTTCGCAAAGCCGCTCGACGCCGAGCGTCTCCTCGCACTCGCCGCCCGCACACCGCGGATGCTCACCGTCGAGGAGCACGTTGCCGCCGGCGGCTTCGGCTCCGCCGTCGGCGAGCTGTTCGACGAGCAGGGCCTGAAGGTCGACCTTGAGATCATCGGCGTGCCGGACGAATGGGTCGATCACGGCACCCAGACCCTGTGGCGTACACACTTCGGGCTGGATGCCAACGGCATCGCCGCCGCAGTCCGGCGGCGCTGGCCGCAGCTTCAAGCCGCGCGGGCGGAGCGTGCGAGCGCCGGCTGACCGCCCACCGTTGCGCGTGCTCTTCGTCGACGACGGTGGCGTCCTGAATGACAACGAGCGACGCGCCCCGGAGTGGCGGCGCCTGGTCGGGGAGTTCTTCGTGCCGCGGCTCGGGGGCACGCCGGAAGCGTGGGCGGTGGCGAACGCAACCGTGATCGACGACTGGTGGCGGCGCTGGCTGGCGCACGCTCCGACCGCGATATCGGGCGTGTCTGACTACTGGAGGGCCGAAGACCGTCGCTGGTTGACCGAGATGTGCGCGAAAGCAGGCGTCAGCGTCGCCGACGACGAGGTCGACGACCTGGTGAGTGCGGCCCACCGCTACATCACACCGCGTGTCGCGAGCGCGTACCCCGAGGCGGCCCAAGCGATGCGCGATCTCGCTCGAAGTGGCATCGCTCTTCACACCGCGTCGGGCGGATCGTCCCTCCAGCTCCACGGCTACCTCAGCGGAATGGGGATCCGCGACGTGTTCGACCGGCTGTATGGGCCGGATCTGATCGATCGTTTCAAGACCGGTACCCACTACTACGCGGCGCTCCTCGCCGACAGCGGCGTCGACCCCGCGGAGGCCGCGGTCGTCGACGACTCGGCCGCGGCCCTCGACTGGGCCGCGGCGTGCGGCCTGCGGACGATCCACGTCGCACGTGAGGGTGGCGGCGACGGCCGGCACGAGGCGATCCGCAGCCTCGCCGCGCTTCCGCTCATCCAGTGACGGCGCCGATCGGGGTGCTCGCGGTGCGACCCGACGATCTTCTGGCACTCGACGATGAGGTCGTCGCGGTCTACGCGGCGGTGTTCGCGGAGCCACCGACCTCGGCGGGGGCAGCGGAGATCGCCGCGTATCGGGCGTCGCTCGCGCGCCACGTTCGCAAGCCGGGCTTCCGCGCCTGCACCGCGCGGTCTGGCGACGGCCGGCTGGTGGGGTTCGCCTACGGGTGGGAAGGCGGTCCCGGGGATTGGTGGTGGGACATCGTCGCCGGAGCGGTGAACGAGGACGTTCGCCGGCGCTGGTTCGCCGATTGCTTCGTCATCGCCGAGCTCGCGGTCCTCCCCGAGGCGAGGCGGCGCCGCATCGGCGGGACGCTCCAGGACGCGCTTCTCGCCGCGACCGAGCGGCCCGCGGCGGTGCTTTCGGCCCGTGCCGACGCGGACGCCGCCCTGGCCTTCTATTCCGCGCGAGGCTGGCGGCGGCTCATTGCGGACGTACGGTTCCCCGGGAGCGACGCCCCGTGGGTCATCCTCGGATACCTGCGCCGGGCGCCATGATCGCGGCGCTCGCCCGCGCCGGCGGATCGTATCGCGCGGTCCTTCGCGAGCCGCGATACGCGCGCCTCTGGCTCGCGGGGCTCTGTTCGAGCTTCGGCGACACGCTCCATTACATCGCGTTGGTCATCCTCGTCCTTGCGCTCACGGGGCAGGGGCTTGCCGTCGCCGGCCTGGTCGCGGTCGAGATCCTCCCGGTCCTGCTTCTCGCGCCGGTCGCCGGAGTGCTCATCGACCGGACCAGCCGTAAGGCGATCCTCATCGGGTCGGACCTGTTCCGCGCGGCGCTCGCGCTCACCCTTGTCTGGCCTCAGGGCGTCTGGCACGCCTACGCCGTGGCCGCCGGTCTCTCGATCGGCAACGTCTTCTTCAACCCGACCCAGAGCGCGGTGATCCCCGCCCTGACCACCGTGGAGCAGCGGCTCGCCGCGAACTCGGTCTCCTTCTCCACCGGGCGGCTGGTCCAGATCCTTGCCGCCGTGGTGGCCGGCGGGGCCATCGCGCTCGTCGGCACCGGGCCGGCCTTCGCGCTCAATTCCGCGAGCTTCGCACTGTCTGCGGCGCTCATCGCGACGATCCGCATTCCGCCACACGCCGGCCAGCTCGCCGGCGCCGCCCGCCGGGGCCTGGGCGCGTTCTTCGCCGAGGCCCGCGGTGGTCTGGCCTACGCGCGGAGCGACCCGTTCGTCTCCCGGCTGCTCATCGTCCAATCGTTGGCGTCCTTCGCGGTCGGCGCGACCGGCGCGATGCTCATCGTCCTTGCCGAGCGTCGGCTCGAGCTGCCCCCGGCGGGCTTCGCCTGGCTCATCGGGGCGATCGGGCTCGGCGCGCTCGTCGGGCCGCTCATCCCGAACGCCTTCGCCCGGAACTATCACACCGCGCGCTGGCTCTTTGTCCCCTACCTCATCCGTGGAGTCGGCGACGTCCTCATCGCGGTCTTCACCGCGCTCCCGGTGGCGCTCGTCATCCTGTTCGTCTACGGTCTGTGCGCCTCGACCGGCATGGTGGTGTTCAACAGCACGATCCAACGGGCGATCCCGGACGCGTTCCGCGGCCGGGTCTTCACGCTCCTCGATGTGAGCTGGAGCGCGATGCGCCTGTTGTCGCTCGGGCTCGGCGGACTTGTCGTCGATCGGCTCGGCATCGTGCCGCTTTATTGGATCGGCGGAACTCTGCTCGCGCTCGCGGGAATCCTCGGGCTTTCACTCTTCGGCCGGATGCGATTCAGCGAGCCGCAGGCGTAGTCACCCTCAGCCGCTGAACGGCTCCGGGTGACGCGGTACGGCGAGGGCCATGGTCACGATCGCCTCGAGCGTCCCGAGATCGAACGGCTTCTCCAGAACGTGCACGTCCATTGCGAGGAGCTTCGCCCGGTGCGCGGCGAGGGAGGCCAGGCCGGCGGTACAAAGGATCACCGGGATGGGACGCGTCCTGGGGTCGAGGGTCAGGACGTCGAGCTGCGCCCAGCCATGCGCTTCGCCGCGCAGGAAGAGATCGAGGATGATGAGATCGGGAGCGAGCTTCTTGATGTTGCCGAACGCCTCCGCGGTCGCCGTGACCACGTAGCCGGCGGCCTCGAGCGCGGCGGTCATGACCTCACGGGTGTCCTCGTCATCTTCGATCACGAGGATCCGGCGCGGCGGCGCGGCCATCGGGTTCAGCGGTGGGGGGTGGATGAGGGCGATGGTGACAGAGATGGACGGCGGGTATCGGTGGGCCGAACGGTCGCAGCCGGGGCAGCGGTGCGCGACGCATCGCCG
>JAYVCA010000008.1:0-3948 GCA_043750135.1 Chloroflexota bacterium
CCCGAGGACGCCGCGGCGCTTCTGGAGAGTGAACGATGAGCGAGCCGCACGGGTTCAGCTTCGACCTCGGCGATCTCGCCGGCGGCGAGGAGCATTCCGAGACGATCGAGAAGACGTTCGTTCTGGACGGCCCGCCTGGGCTGCACCTGCGGAATGTCTCCGGTACCAGCCGCATCGCGGTCGGCGCCGACGCGGAGATCCGCGTGCGAGCGCGCAAGCGCGTCCGCGGCGCGAGCGAGGATCGGGCGAAGCGGCTTCTCGAGAACGTCGAGATCCGGATGGAACAGAGCGGAAGCGACGTCAGCATCCGCCCGCATTTGTACGAGCAGGATCGCGGATGGCTGGACCTCTTCCGTGGCGGACGCGTGGCAGTCGACTTCGACATCGTCGTTCCGCGCGAATCGCACATCGACGCGACCACGGTGAGTGGCGACCTCGACGTCCGCGGCACGCGCGGTCCGCTCGAGGTCCAGAGCGTTTCCGGCGACGTGACCCTGTCCGACGTCCAGGGCCCGATCAGGCTGAAAACGGTCAGCGGCGATGCCTCCTGCACGGAGGTCGCCGGTGCGCTCGAGGCCAACAGCGTCAGCGGCGACCTCACCTTTGACCGTTGCCGGATCCACGGCTGCGACATCGTCACCGTGAGCGGCGACGTCGACCTGACCGGCGATCTGGACGCGGAACGCGAGCACCGCCTCAAGACGATCAGCGGCGATGTCGAGCTCGCGCTCGTCGGGAGCTCCTATGACGTGCGGTTCAAGACCATGAGTGGCGATCTCGCGTGCGACCTCGCGGCCTCGGTCACCCGGGAAGGCCGGCGCGACAAGCACGTGGTGGTCGGCGACGGTGCGGCCCGGGTGACGGTGAAGACGGTGAGCGGCGATCTGCAGCTGCGGCCGGGCGGCGGCGGGGTGCCCGAGGCATCGGCCGCATCCGGTGCGAGCGCTCGGCCCGCAGACCCCGAGGCGACGGCGCGGATGGATCCGAACGAAGCTGGTGGCGCCGGAGCGCGGGAGATCCTCGAACGTCTGGCCCGGGGTGAGCTCGATGTCGATGCCGCCGCGCGCGCACTCGACGACGCGCGCGGGGGCCGTCGCTGATGCCGAGCGAGGAGGGGAAGCAGATCCTCCAGCTCTTGGCCGACGGGAAGATCGACCCCGACCAGGCGTTCCGGCTGCTTCGCGCGATCGGCGACATCGGTGCTCCTGCTGGGCCGGTGAAGGCGCCCGCGCCACCCGGTCCACCGGCCCCCCCGGGCGGACCAACGCCGTCATGGATGCGTGGGCGCGTACTCCGGGTGATGGTCACGTCGGGTGGGAAGAGCAAGGTGAACATCGCGGTCCCGCTGGCTATCGCGCGGATCGGGAAGGTGAAGCTCGCGACGAGCGGCTTGGTCCGCGGTCACCTCGCGAAGTTCGGGTTGGACCTCGACGAGCTCCTGGATAACGTCCAGCATTCCGGACCGCTCATCGACGTGAGCGACGGCGACGATCGCGTGATCATCACCGTCGAGTGACGCCGGTGCGGACCTGACGTAGGCTTTGCCCGTGGGCTTCGTCTGGCGGACGCTGGTGAACGCGGTCGCGATCGGTGTGACGGCGTTTCTGCTTCCGGGCATCTCCTACGGACACGCGTCCTACGGGTTCGGAGATCTCGATCGCTGGATCTCGCTCATCCTCACGGCGTTCGTCCTGGGGATCGTGAATGCGTTCGTGCGCCCGATCCTTCAGCTCCTCTCGGCGCCGATCACCTGCCTCACCCTTGGGCTCTTCGCACTCGTGGTGAACGGCCTCATGCTCTTGCTCGTCTCGGCGATCCCGGCCCTCGGGTTCCAGGTCGACGGCTTGCTCACCGCGATCATCGGTGCGGTCGTGATCGGGCTCGTGAGCTTCGTCGTTTCGCGCGTCATCCCGCATTAGCCCAATGGCCGAGCGCGCTGAGTTCATCGTCGCCACCGGCCTGTCGGGCGCGGGCAAGTCCCAGGCAGTGAAGGTCTTCGAGGACCTCGGCTACTACACGCTCGACAACCTCCCTCCGGCGCTCATGGCCACCGCGCTCGACGTCTGCCGGAAGGGCGATCACCACCGCGTGGCCTTCGTGATCGACGCGCGGAGCGGACCGCTGTTCGCGGAGGCCGCGGCGACGCTCGACGCGCTCGACCAAGCCGGCGACCGGCCGCACCTGCTCTTCTTCGACGCCTCGGACGAGGTGCTCCTGCGGCGCTACAGCGAGACTCGGCACCGCCATCCTCTCGAGGGCTCCGGCGGCGTGCAGCCATCGATCGACGAGGAGCGCCGAATGCTCGTCGAGTTGCGCGCCCGGGCCGATCGGGTCATCGATACGACGCACCTATCGGTCAAGGAGCTCCGCGACACGCTCCACTCGCTCTACGGCGAGGGGACCGCGGCGATGCTCGTGCAGCTCCTGAGCTTCGGCTACAAGCACGGCTTGCCGCCGGCGGCCGACCTGGTATTCGATGTCCGCTTCATGGAGAACCCGTTCTATATCACCGAGCTTCGCCCACTGTCCGGATCGGACGCCCCGGTCCGCGAGTACGTCCTCGGACACGATGCCACCCGCGCATTCCTCGAGCGCCTGATGCCGCTGCTCGAGTTCGCGATCCCCCGGTACGAGGCGGAGAAAAAGGCCCGGCTGGGGGTGGCCTTCGGCTGTACCGGCGGCCGCCATCGCTCCGTGGCGATCGCCGATGAGGTCGCGCGGCGCGTCGCGGTGTTCTGGCCCGGCGAGGTCGCGGTCGAGCATCGCGACCGCGATCGCTCGGACGTGCGCACGTGACCCGTGGGGTGAGTGGACGCGAGCGCTCGCCGCTATCAGAAGAGGTGAAGGCGGAGCTGGCGCGGGTGCCGCTTCAGCCCTGCGATGCCCGGGTGCTCGCCGCGCTTCTCCCGCGTGCGCGGCATCTGGGAGCCCCGGCACGTCGCCTCGCCCATCGGGCCGAGACCGGCGATCCGCACGCCGCGTTGCGGCGACGGTGCTGCCGGAGGACCTATTTGCGCGGACTCTTCCTTGCCGGCGGCTCCGTGTCCGCCGGCCCCTCGGGCTATCTCCTCGAGCTTCGCCCCCCGGACGGCGAGGTGCATCGCGCCGGCACGACGCTGGCCCGCGAGGGGTTCGCGCCGGCGGTGCGGTCGCGGCGCGGCCAGCTCGTGCTGGGTCTGCGCGATGCCGAGGTCATCGCCGCCTACCTTCGCGCCGCGGGCGCGACGGAGACGCTTCTGCGGTTCGAGGCCAAGCGCGTCGCTCGCGAGATGCGGGGTCGCACCAATGCCCTGGTGAATGCCGACTCCGCCAACCTGGCGCGCGCGATCGTCGCCGCTCGCGCGCAGAGCGACGCGATCCGTGTGCTTGCCGCCGATGGCCGGCTGAAAGCGCTCCCTCTGCCGCTCCGCGACGCCGCCCGCGCCCGGCTCCGGGCGCCCACCGCCACCCTTGCCGACCTGGCCGAACGCCTGGATTCGACGAAGTGGGCGGTACGCTCCCGGCTGCGCCGGCTCATGGCAGAGGCCAACTCGTGACGCCGGCGCGCATCGTCGCCGGAAACTGGAAGATGAACCCGTCGACGATCGGCGATGCGGTGACGTTGGCCCGCTCGGTCGCCGGTATCGCCGTGCCGGCGGGCGTCCGCGTGATCGTCGCTCCGCCGGCGATCGCTCTCCCGGCGGTCGGTGACGCGCTCCGTGGCACCGCCGTGGCGGTGTACGCCCAGGACGTGCATTGGGAGCGGCAGGGCGCGTTCACCGGTCAGCTCGCCGTCTCGATGCTCGCCGGCATCGCGGCCGGGACGATCGTCGGGCACTCCGAGGTACGGCGCGATCAAGGTGATGACGACGCGCGGGTCGCGCGGAAATTGATCACGGCGCTTCGCGCGGGTCTTGAGGTCATCGCCTGCGTGGGCGAGACGGAGGCCGAGCACGCCGCCGGGCAGAC
>JAYVCA010000009.1:0-8749 GCA_043750135.1 Chloroflexota bacterium
CGACGGGCGGCCCACGAGTCCGGGCAGATCTGGTTGTAGGGGCACTCGGCGCAGGTCCGGGCCTCGGGCCGAGCCGGCGCGGCCGCGAATTGGCGGGCCCGGATCTTTGCCGCGGTCGCGGTGACGAGCGAGGCGACCGCGGAGAGCGCCTCGGGGTTCGGCGTCATCTCCCCCCGTTCGCCGGTCTCGAGGAAGTGGAGGACCGCCTTCGCCGGCCGGACCCCATACATCCGCTCGTGGGCCAGGGCATAGAGCTGGAGCTGGAGATCCTGATTCGCCCGGCGCTGGGGGGTGCCGGTCCCCGGCTCGATCGGGGTGGATTTGTAGTCGATGACCACCGGCCCATCGGGCGACTCGTCGACGCGGTCCCACCGTCCGACCACCCGGTCATTGCCAAGGAGAAAGGAGAAGCGCTGCTCGACCAGGTCCGGTGCTGGGGCTTCCGCCTCGCTGGCGAAGAACCGGCGCAGCGCGACCAGCCCAGCCTCGAACCGTTCGCTCTCGTGCTCCGGCGAGATGAAGCCCTCCGCCAGCCAGGCCGAGCGGAAGGTCGCCTCGAGCTGCCCGAGGGTCGGCCGCTCGCCGTCGCGCCGCCGTCGTAGGTGATCGGCGACGGCCTGGTGCAGCGCGTTGCCATAGATCATCGGGGGCGTCGGCAGGACCGGGATCCGGAGCACGTGGGCGAAGCGGTAGCGCAGCGGGCAACGGCGGTAGTCATCGATCTGGCTGTAGGAGACGGTGAGGATGTTGTCCGCCCCCAGTGCCGGGAGCGGGGCATCGACCTCGTCGGGCGGCGCCGCGAACCGCTGCAGCTCGTCGTAGGCCGCGAGTCGCGCGGAGAGGCGCTCCGGGTGTCGGCCGAGGGCCTCCTCCACGAATCGGCTAGGGCGGTGGGATCGGGTCCCGCCGTAGTCCGTCGCGCTGGTGAAGAAGAAGGCGTCCTTGGCCCGGGTGATCGCGACGTAGGCGAGCCGGCGCTCCTCCGCGATGTGGCGGTCGCGGTCGAGCGGCGGGGTGTGGGCCAGTCCTTCAGGAAGGGGCAGCTCCGCCGGCCGGAGGCTTCCCGGGAGGCGCTCCTCGGTGGCGACGATGAGGTAGACCACCCCGAACTCGAGCCCCTTGGCCTTATGGATCGAGAGCACATTCACCGCGTTCTCCGACTGCTCGAAGTCGGCTGCGGCCGGATCGTCCCCGGCGTCCCGGAGGAGCTCGAGGTGCGGGACGAGGAACGCGGCCCGGTCCGAGGGGACCGCCCGGCCGGCGCCCTGGACCAGCCGGAGGAACTTCGCGACGTTCCGGCCCTGCTCCTCGGCAAGCGCCGACCCGGGATCGCGATAGCGCTCCAGCAGCTTGGAGCGCTCGAGGAACTCGAACACCAGCTCGGCGGTCGAGAGCACCGCCGCGCGCTCGGCGTAGTGCTCGAGATCGGTGGTGAGCGTACGCGCCGCGGCGACGGCCTCCGCAGTGAAGCCGGTCCCCTCCCCTCGGGCGAGCTCATCGAACAGCTCGCGCAACGGTCGCTGACGGCGCCCCTGCTGCTCAGCCAGGCGCGCAAGCTCGGCCGGGGGAAAGGCATAGAGCGACGACGTGGCGAGGAAATACACATGTCGCGAATCCGAGGGGGCCGCGACGGCCGAGAGGAATGACACCAGTAGCCGGATCTCGTCCCGGTCGTAGAGCTGGCCGCCACCCGAAAAGTGGGCCGGGAGCCCGCGCCGGGCGAGGGAATTCAGGACGCGAGTCGCATCGGAGTTGTACCGCACCAGGACCGCGAAGTCCCCCAGCCGGCGCTGCGCCCGGATCGCCTCCTCGGCGATCCGGTCGGCGACCGCCTCGGCCTCTTCAGCGGCGCTGGCATAGGCGAGGTGGTCGATCTCCGGCTCGGCCGGCGCGGGACGCCCCTGCAAATGTTTGTCGATGGCCAGGCGCTCCTCCAGGCGGTCCGGGTTATGACGGATCAGCCGGTACGCGGCGTCGAGGATCCCCTGCGACGACCGCCGGTTCTCGACCAGGGTCACCACGGTCGCGTCGGGATAGCTCGCCCGGAATGCGTCGAAGTTCGCGAGGGTGGCGCCGCGCCAGGCGAAGATCGACTGATCGTCGTCGCCGACGACGGTGAGGTTCCGGTGCGGCTCCACCAACTTTTGGACGAGCTTGAACTGCGCCTCGTTGGTGTCCTGGAACTCGTCCACCAGCACGTACCGGAAGCGGTCCGCCAGCCGGCGGGCCGCGGCCGGGTGATCGCGGACGACCCGGAGCGACAGCGCGATCTGATCGCCAAAGTCGACGACCGCGTGCTGCTCTTTGAGCGCGGTGTACGCGCCGTAGACCGCCGCGAGCTCCTCCTGCGCTCCGGCCTCATCGGTCGCGGCCTCCGGATCGTCGGCCGCTCCGGCGGCCGCCCGCAGCCGGGCGGCGAAGGCCGCGTACTCCACTGGCGCGATGTCGTCGTCGCGGGCCCGGCCGAAGAGGTCGAGCAGCGCGCGGACGTGGCGGAGGGGATCGCCCGTGGGCCGATAGCGGCGGAGGGGCAGCTCGAACAGGTGCTCCCGCACGAAGATGACCTGTTCGGCCGGCGAGAGGACCCGCAGCTCCCCGGCCCGGCCGAGCTCGAGCGCGAACTCGCGAAAGACCTCGTCGCCGAAGGCGTGAAAGGTCCGGATCGCCGCGTCGTTCAGGCCCAGTGGGGTGTTCAGGTCGACCCGCTCCTGCATCGTCGCGGCGGCCTTCTCGGTGAAGGTCAGGGCCAGGATCTGATGGGGGCGCGCGAGCCCTGAGGCGATGAGGTGCACGATCCTCGCGGTGAGGACGTGGGTCTTCCCGGTGCCGGCGCCGGCGACGATGAGCAACGGGCCCTCGCCGTGCTCGGCGGCCCGCCGCTGCTCCGCGGTGAGACTGCGGAGGATGTCCGGTTTCTCGTCGCCGAGGAGGAAACTGAGCTGCTCGGGCACCGCTACGCGCCCGCGGGCGTCGCGACCGGGTCAACGTCCGCGGCTCCGCCGACGGACCGAGCCGGATCGGGCGCGGCGGCCGCGGCAACCGGGTCGGCTGGGACCGCGCCGGCCCGCAGGAGCGGCTGGTCCGCGGCGAACGCCGTGAGCGACGCGCGCGCGCGAGCCAGGTGGGCCCGGGCGCGCTCGCGCTTGTCGCGTCGGACCGCCGGATCGGGGAGCGGCGGGAAAAGTCCCCAGGTCGCGTTCATCGGAGCGAACCCCGCCTGCGGTGTGGTGATGTAGCGGACCAGCGCGCCGATCGCCGTGTCCGCCGGGAACTCGACCGCGGCCCCCCCGGCGAGGATCGCGGCAAGGTTGACCGCCGCCACGAGTCCGCTCATCGCCGATTCGAGATAGCCCTCGACGCCGACGAGCTGGCCGGCGAGCCACACCCGTTCGGCCCGCCGCAGCCGGTGGGATGGCAGGAGCACCGCGGGCGAGTTCACGTAGGTGTTCCGGTGCATGACCCCCAGGCGCGCGAATTCGGCGCGCGCGAAGCCGGGCAGCGACCTGAAGATCCGCCGCTGCTCGGGCCAACGAAGATTGGTCTGAAAGCCGACCAGATTGAAGAGCGCGGCTGCGGCATCCTCTTGGCGCAGCTGCACGACCGCGTGGGCCCAACGCCCCGTCCGCGGGTCGGTCAGACCGAGCGGCTTGAGCGGACCGTAGCGCAGGGTCTCCGGACCGCGGCGGGCGAGCTCCTCGACCGGGAGACAGCCCTCGAACCACCCGGTGGTCTCGAAATCCTTGCGCTCGACCTGCTCCCCCGCGACGAGCGCGGTGACGAAGGCCGCATACGCCGTGCGGTCGAGCGGAGCATTCAGGTAGTTCCCGGCGCCCTTGTCGTAGCGGGAGGCGCGGAAGAGCGCGCTGTGGTCGAGCGACTCGCCAAAGACGATCGGCGCCGCGGCGTCATAGAAGTGCAGGTGCTCGGCGCCGGCCAGCCGCTCCACTTCGGCGGCGAGCGCCGGAGAGGTCAGCGGCCCGGAGGCGACGATGGTCCACCGCAGGGGATCGAGCGAGGTGACCTCACCGGCCGTCCGGCGGACCCCGGCTTCGACGAGCCCGGCCTCGACGCCGGCGGAGAAGCGGTCCCGATCGACCGAAAGATCCTGCCCCGACGGGATTTTCGCCGCGTCGGCCGCGCCGAGGACCAGTGAGCCCAGGCGACGCATCTCTTCCTTGAGCAGGCCGGCCGCGACCTGGGGGACGTCGGACTTGAACGAATTGGTGCAGACCAGCTCGGCCGCCCGGGCGGTGTGGTGTGCCGGGGTCATCGTCTCCGGGCGCATCTCGCGGAGCTCCACTCGCACGCCGCGCCGCGCGAGCTGCCAGGCCGCCTCGGAGCCGGCGAGCCCGGCCCCGATGACCAGGACCTCGGGCGTCCCGACCGGTTCGCTCATTTGTTCGATGCTACGCCCGCGCGAACCGCTCCGCGAGGGCAATGAGCGTGCGCACCGCGGGCCCTTGCGGGCCTTTCGGGGATTCCGGCCGGTCACGATCGGACCAATCCGTTCCGGCGATGTCGAGATGGGCCCACTCCGTCCCGGGCTCGACGACCGCGTCGAGGAACGCGGCAGCTTTCAGCGCCCCGCCCTCCCGACCGGCGCTGTTGGTGAGATCCGCGATATCACTTTTGATATCAGCGCGCACCCGGTCGGTGAGCGGCATCGGCCATAACGGGTCCCCGGCCTCGGTGCCGGTGCGCCGGACCTCCTCGACGAACGCGTCCGGCTTTCCGAACAGGCCGCTGTAGTAGCTCCCGAGCGCGACGGCGATCGCGCCGGTGAGCGTCGCGACGTCGACCACGCGCGTCGCGCCTTCGCGCTGCGCGTAGGTGATACCGTCGATGAGCACCAGCCGACCCTCGGCATCGGTGTTGATGACCTCGACGGTCTTGCCGCTCATGCTGGTGAAGACGTCGCCCGGCTTCGTCGCTCCCCCACCCGGGAGGTTCTCGGTGCAGGGCGCCACGGCAATGACGTTCACCTTCGGTCGAAGGCGGCCGATCGCGGTCATCGCCGCGATCACCGCGGCCGCGCCGGTCATGTCGGCCTTCATGTGGAACATCCCTTCGGCGGGCTTGATCGAGATCCCGCCAGAGTCGAAGGTGATCCCCTTTCCGACGTAGCCAAGGTCGTAGCCCTTCCCGCCGCGGCCGTGATAGCGGAGCACGATGAGCTGCGGCGCCTCGTGGCTCCCCTGCGCGACCGACAGGAAGCTGTTCATGCCGAGCGCGGCGCAGCGCGCGCGATCAAGGACCCGGCATTCGATGCCCGCGGCGTCGGCGAGCGCGCGGGCCTCGCTCGCCAGGATCGTCGGGGTCATCTTGTTCGCCGGCTCGTTCGCCAAGCGCCGAGCGATATTCACCGCGTCCCCGACGGCTTCACCACGCTTCAGGGCGGCCTTCTGGTCGCCGGCGGCGACGATGGTCACCTGTCCCAGGGGCGGGAGGCGGCGGCTGGCGGTGTCCGTTCGGTGCACCTCGGGACGCCACATCGCGAACAGCACGCCCTCGACCGTCGCCTGGACCGCGCGCTCCTCGCCGATCCGGTCGGCCGCGGCATGGACCGCGACGGACTTCACATCGGTGCGCCAGAGCGACTTGATCCCCGCGCTGGCGATGCCGCGGGCGCGTTCGGTGTCGTAGTCGGCGCGTGCGCCCGCGCCGATCGCGACGATCCGACCCTCACGATCAGAGCCGACGTGCGTGAACACGCGATACAGCCGGCTCGCGCCATGCTCGCGGGCCATCCGCTCGACGATCGCGCGTGTCGTGCGCCCCAGTCCGGCGGGCGGCCTCAGGTCGTCGAACAGCGGCACGATGGTGACGTCGCCGGTCCCGGCGTCGCTGGCGCGCGCGGTGCGAAGCTTCATCGTGTTCTCCCTTTGGATCCTTGCGCCTGGCCGACTGCAGCGCGCAGCCGCTCACGCGCGATCGATGGACCGTGGATCAGGACCCGGTCGTCGTTCACCCGTCGGGTGAGACCGTGATCGTCGAGGAATTGTAGCAACGGCAGGACGTGCTTTCGGCTCGATCCGGTGAGATCGCGCGCGCCGGCGACGGTGATCGTGCGGTCGGTCGCGAGCGCGTCGATGACCGCATCGCCAAAGCTCAGCACCGCGTCAGGCAGAAAGACCGCGTCGGGCGAGACCCGCACGAGATCGCCGCGGTCGATGAGCGCCCCGAGCAGCTCACGATCGACGCCCTGCTCGCTCGCGAGAACGCTCACCCCCGGCGGCTGCAGCGGCTCGCGCGCCAGGGCCGCGCGCGCCGCGGCCCAGCGCGCCTCCTGCTCCTCCGACAGCGCGGGGACATGTGACGGCAGCGCGAGCGCGGTGCCGCGCTCGACGATGCGGCCCGCGGCGACCAGCGCCGCGACGAGCGCCCCGTAGCGCTTCGGTGGCTGACCCAGGGTGCTGCGCAGCTCCTCGCGCGGCGCGCCAGGGCGAAGTGGCGTACGGCGGTGAGCGAGCGCGAGGGTCCGCTCGGCGCGGACCGCCAGCGCCTCGAACGCGTCTCGCGCGAGAAGCGCGTCGGCGAGACGGACCGCACGGCCCTCGGCGATGAGCTCCGCGACCGCCGCATCACGCACGTCCGCGTCGAGACCGCTCCGCAGCCCGGCCTCCTCGGGGGTGCGCGGCACATCGAGTGATGCGAGAAGACGGTCGGCGACCGAGGACGCCGACCGTCGGACCAGGCCGGCGACCGCATCGCTCCGACGACGCATCCGTTCGCCGCTCGTATCTGCGATCACTCCCCCGCCAAGCGTCTCGGAGGGTGATGGGCGGCGCAGGACCAGCCGATCTCCGACGAGCACCGCGACCGGTGCCGCCAGACGCAGCTGCACCCAGTCTTCCGCGCCCGGAGCGATGCTCGGGCCTCCGAGGACGGACACCCGTGCGATCGCCTCGGCCGTGCCGACGTGGACCTTCACCATGTCGTCGTGCTCCAACGGCCCGCTCGCGGCGTCGAGGATCCGGATCCGCGCGCCGATGACGGATACCGCGGCAAGCGTTCCCGGGCGGACGACGACCATCCCCCGCTGGACCGCGTCTTTGTCGATGCCCGAGAGGTTCGCGGCGACCCGGCTTCCCGGGGCGGCAACGTCGATCGCGCGCTTGTGGGTCTGGAGGCCGCGGACGCGCGCGCGCCCGCCGCCCGGCACGACCTCGACCTCGTCTCCCACCGCGAGCGATCCGTCGACAAGGGTTCCGGTCACCACGGTCCCGAAGCCCGACATCGTGAAGGAGCGATCGACCGGGAGGCGAGGGCGGGCGTGGTCACGTCGCGGCGGCGCCTCCCCGAGGACCCGCTCGAGGCTCCCGAGAAGCCGGTCGAGGCCGGTGCGCGCCGTCGCCGAGACCTCGATCAGGGGCGCGCCGGAGAGCGGCGTGTCGGCAAGCGCGCGCCGGACCTCGTCGCTGACCAGGGCGGCCCATTCCGCATCGACGAGGTCGCGCTTCGTGAGCGCGACGACGCCGCGGTCGACACCGAGCAGCGAGAGGATCGCCAGATGCTCGCGGGTCTGCGGCATCACCCCTTCGTCGGCGGCGACGACGAGGATCACCGCATCGATGCCCCCGATCCCCGCGAGCATGTTGCGGATGAAGTCTTGGTGGCCGGGGACATCGACGATGCCGACGTCCCCGCCGCCCGGGAGGGTGACCCAGGCGAAACCGAGGTCGATCGTCATCCCGCGCTCCCGCTCCTCCCGGAGGCGATCCGGATCGATGCCGGTGAGCGCGGTGATGAGCGTCGATTTGCCGTGGTCGACGTGTCCGGCGGTGCCGACGACCCGCACCGCGGCGTCGCTCACCGGGAGCGGCCCGCGGGCGCGCGGCGGATCGCCGTCGCCTGAGCGTGCATCAGGGCGTCGCCGCGGCGCCGCAGACCGAGAACAGGAGCGGCACGCCGATGAAGGCGATGACCAGAAGGACCGCGGTCCAGAAGGTCAGGACGATCGCCGTGGCGCGGATCGGGAGTGGACGGCCGGGCTCCTCCCCCGGTCTCACCGGGCCCGGGCCGCGATCACGGCCACGCAATCGATCTCGACCTGGAGGCCTTTCGGGAGGGACGCGACCCCCACGGTCGCGCGCGCCGGCCGGTGGTCGCCGAACCGGGACGCGTAGACCTCGTTCATCGTTGCGAAATCCCCGAAGTCGATCAGGTAGACCGTCGTCTTCAGCACGTGCGCGAGATCCGAGCCCGCCGCCGCGAGGACCGCCGCGAGATTGTCGAGGACCCGTGCGGTCTGCACGCGGACATCCCCGGTGACGGGCTCGCCGGTCGCCGGGTCGAGGGCGACCTGGCCGGAGCAGTAGACGACGTCGCCCGCGATGATCGCCTGGCTGTAGGGTCCGATCGCCTTCGGGGCGGCCTCGGTCGTGACGGAACGGATGTCCATGGGTCCTCCTCCTTCGATCCTGTGTGTGGGCTGGCCGTGCGTGGGCCGTTCGCTACCGGAGCGCGCCGATGACCGCCCGGATCAGGTGCTCATCATCCTCCGGCAGAACGCTCCGCACATCGAGCACCGCGCGGCCATCGATGATCCGCGCGATGACCGGCGGGTCCGCCTCGCGGAGCCGGCGCAGCAGCGCGGTGGCGCTCCCCCGTCCGGCGGCCACGCCGCGCGAGGGCTGGGTCTCCTCCGGCAGCGAGCCTCCGCCGACCGTCGAACGGGTCACGACGATGTCGGCTGGGACCCCGGCGGCGCCGAGGGCGGTCGCGATCGCCCGGGCCCGGCGCGCGAGGA
>JAYVCA010000010.1:0-7401 GCA_043750135.1 Chloroflexota bacterium
GGGGACAAGTACATCCTCGAGGGCATGCAGGTCTCCGGCGCGGGACTCGGTGGCGAGAAGAGCGGCCACGTCATCGTGCGCGAGCACACCACCTCCGGCGACGGCCTCGTGACGGCGCTGGAGGTCCTGCGCGTCGTGACCGCCAGCGGCGTGCGCCTCGCCGACCTCGCCGGGCGGATCCCGCTCCTGCCGCAGGAGCAGCGTGCGGTCCGCGTCCGGCACAAGGAGCAGTGGGAGGGCGATCCGGTCCTCCTGCGGGCGATCGCGGACGCAGAGCGCCGGCTGGGCGGCGGGGGACGCGTCCTCGTCCGGCCGTCCGGCACGGAGCCGTCCCTGCGCGTGATGGTCGAGGGCGCCGATCCCCGGCTGGTCCTGGAGCTTGCGGACGGTTTGTCGGCGCTCGCGGAACAGCGCCTACACTGACGCGCTATGTGCGGAATCGTCGGGTACACGGGGCCACGCGAGGCCGGCCCGATCCTCATGGAGGGCCTCCGGCGCCTCGAGTACCGGGGCTACGACTCGGCCGGCATCTCGCTCGTGGACGACCAGGGCGACCTCTTCGTCGAGAAGCGCGCCGGCAAGCTTGGCAACCTGCGCACGGCCATCGCCGAACGGACCCCGCATGCGGCCCTGGGGCTCGCGCACACGCGCTGGGCGACACACGGCCGCCCGAACGACGTCAACGCCCATCCCCAGGTGGACTGCACCGGCCGGATCACGGTCATCCATAACGGGATCATCGAGAACTTCGAAGCTCTCAAAGCGCCGCTCGTCGCCGCCGGCCACACCTTCACCTCGGTCACCGACACCGAGGTCGTCGTGCATCTCGTCGAGGAGGAGCTCGCCCGCGGCCGGTCGCTCGAGGCGGCTGCGCTCGCAGTCCTCCCGCGCCTCGAGGGGGCAGCGGCGCTCGCGCTCGTATCGACGAAAGATCCCGGGACGATCGTCGCCGCACGGATCAGCAACGCCGGGGGCGTGATCATCGGGCACGGCGACGGCGAGAACTTCGTGGCTTCGGACATGACCGCCCTCCTCGAGCACACCCGCCAGATGAGCTTCCTCGAGGCCGGTGACGTTGCGATCGTGACCGCCGCCGGCGTCCGCTTCTGTCGTGTGGACGGCACCGCGGTCGAGCGGCCAGCGAAGACGATCGCGATGGACCCGATCGCCGCGGCGAAGTCGGGGTACAAGCACTTCATGCTGAAAGAGATCAACGAGCAGCCGCGCGCGATCTCGGACACGCTCCTCGGACGCGTCGATCGCACGTCCGGGCAGGTCGTGTTCGATCAAGACCTGAACCTCGACGACGCGTATGTGCGGGCCGTGCCCCGGATCACGTTCGTCGCCTGTGGCACGGCATACCACGCCGCGCTCGTGGGGAAATACCTCATCGAGCGGCTCGCGCGGATCCCCTGTGACGTGGAGATCGCGAGCGAGTACCGCTACCGCGACCCGGTGGTGACCCCCGGCCAGCTCGTCATCGCGGTCACGCAGTCGGGCGAGACCGTGGACACCCTCGCGGCGATGGAAGAGGCAAAGCGTCAGGGGGCTCGTCTGCTCGCCCTGGTGAACGTCGTCGGGAGCGAGGCGAGCCGGCGGGCCGACGGGGTCATCTATCTGCACACTGGCCCCGAGATCGCCGTCGCGTCGACGAAGGCCTATACGGCGATGGTCGTCGACCTGTACCTGTTCGCGATCTACCTCGCCCAGCACCGCGCCACGATCGATGCCGAGCGATCGCGGGGTCTGCTGGCCGAAGCGTTCCATCTGCCCACGCTCATTGACGCGGTGCTCGGCGAGGAGTCGAAGATCCGGGCCCTCGCGTATCGCTTCCACGACGCGAAGAACTTCCTGCAGCTTGGGCGAGGGGTGAACTACCCGACCGCGCTCGAGGGCGCGCTCAAGCTCCGCGAGCTCTCCTACATTCCGAGCGAGGGGACCGCGGCCGGGGAGATGAAGCACGGCACGAACGCGCTCATCGACGAGCACCTCCCGGTGGTCGCGATCGCGCTCCGGGACTCCACCTACAAGAAGATGCTGTCCAACATCCAGGAGGTCCGGGCGCGCGCCGGCGTGGTCATCGCGATCGCGCATGATGGTGACGATGAGATCAGCGGACAGGCCGACGAGGTCATTCGGATCCCGGTGACGAATGAGCTGCTCTCGCCGGCGCTCGCGGTCGTGCCCCTCCAGCTCCTCGCGTATCACATCTCTGACCGGCGGGGGAATGACGTCGATCAGCCCCGGAATCTGGCGAAGAGCGTCACCGTCGAGTGACGAGTGAGATCGGCATCGACATCATCGAGACCGCGCGGATCGGCGCGGTGCTGCGCAAGCACGAGTCGCGGTTCCTCGGGCGTGTCTTCACCGAGTGGGAGCGCGACTACTGCCGCGGGAATGTCCTGCATCTGTCCGGCCGGTGGGCGGCGAAGGAGGCGGTCTCAAAAGTGCTCGGGCTCGGTATCCGCGGCGTTGGGTGGCGGGAGATCGAGATCCGCCGGACCCGTCTCGGGCAGCCGACGGTCACGCTCCATGGCCGCGCCGAGGAGCGCCGCACGGCGCTCGGGTTGTCCTCCCCGCTCGCGGTGAGCATCTCGCACATCCGCGATCTCGCGGTCGCGGTCGCGGTCGGGGTCCACGCGGAGCCGTCGCCCTGAGCGCGAGCCGGTCGACCGAGGCACTCCCTCTCGATGCGCGTGCGGTGAGGGCCGTCCTCCGGCCCCTCGCACCGGAGGCAGGGAAGGAGCTGCGCGGGCGGGTGGTGGTCGTCGGCGGATCGCTCCGCTACCCTGGCGCCGCGGTCATCGCCGCGCGGGCAGCGCTGCGCTGCGGCGCGGGCGTCGTCACCATCGCGTCTGGTCGGTCGGTCATCGAGGCCATCGCCAGCGCCGATGCGAATCTCACGTTCTTTCCGCTCGCCGAGGGACAGCCCGGGACGGTCGCCGTGGGGGCGGCCGCGCAGCTCGTCACGCTGCTCGGAGAGCGGATCCGCGCTCTGCTGATCGGGCCGGGTCTCGCGCACGGCGCGACGACCGATGAATTCGTAGCCGCCGTGCTCCGCAACGCCACGGCCGTACCGACCGTGATCGACGCCGATGGCCTCAACGCCCTGGCCCGGACCGAGGGATGGCCCGAACTCCTCCCGCCGCGCACGATCCTCAGCCCCCACGATGGCGAAGCCGCCCGGCTGGCCGGCCGCGTTGTTCCCGCGGGCCTGGCGCGCATCGCGTTCGCGGAGCGGCATGCCCGTGAATGGAAGGCGGTCGTGGCGCTGAAGGGGCCGCTGACCGTCGTGACCGACGGGAAGCGCACGTTCGTTCACGACGCGCCGAACCCGACCCTGGGCGTTGGCGGGTCGGGGGACGCGCTTGGCGGGGCCGCAGCGGCGTTCCTCGCGCGAGGTCTCACCCCGCTCGCCGCGGCGTGCGCGGCGGTCTGGGTCCACGGCCGCGCCGGCGCGCTGCTCGCCGTCGAGATCGGAGAATCCGGCGCCTTCGCGACCGACATCGTCGACGCGTTCCCGCGCGCGCTCCGCGAGATCATCGGACCGTCGAGAGGATCGTGAGCGTGCCGCTCCGCACCACGATCGCCGACATCGACCTCGATGCCATTGCCGCGAACGTCGCGGCCCTTGCCGCCGCCTCGCGGGTGCGCGTCATCGCCGTGGTGAAGGCGGACGCCTACGGCCATGGAGCCGAGGCGGTCGCGCACACCGCCCTCGAAGCCGGTGCGGCGGCGCTCGCGGTCGCGACGGTCGAGGAAGGGCTCGTATTGCGGCGGCAGGGCGTCGTCGCGCCGATCCTGGTGCTCCTTGGCGCACAGAGCGCGGACGAGATCGCCGCGGCGGTGGACGCCGGACTCGCGCTCACGGTCTGGACGCTGCTGGCGGGTAAGCGGATCGCCGCCGCAGGACGCGCGGCCGGCCGGCGGGCCGCGGTGCAGTTCAAAGTGGATACCGGCCTCACCCGGCTGGGCGCACCCGCGGCCGAGGCGATCGAGCGCTACGGCGCGATCGCCTCGCTTGCCGGCCTTGCCATCGAGGGAGTGTTCACGCATCTCGCGAGCGCGGACGAAGCCGACACGACGAGCGCACACGATCAGCTCGCTCGGTTCGATGGAGTGCTCGACGGGATCGGCGCGCTCCCAGACTGGGTGCACGCGAGCGCGAGCGCAGGCGCGGCGGCCTTCGACCAGGGGAACCGCATCACCGCGATCCGTCCAGGCCTCGCCCTCTACGGGCTGTCACCGGCGCCCCATCTGTTGACCCGGATACCCCTCCGCCCGGCCCTCTCCTGGCGTTCGCGGATCCACCGCATCGCGGAGGTCCCGGCGGGCACCGGCGTCTCGTATGGGTCCGAATACCGCACCCCCGCGGCTGCGCTGATCGCGACCGTCCCGGTGGGCTACGGCGACGGGATCCCGCGCGCGGCGAAGGGCCGACTGGGCCTGCTGGTCGGCGGAGTTCTCGCCCCCATCGTCGGCCGTATCTCGATGGATCATGTGACGCTCGACGTGACCGCCCAGCCGGGGGTCGCCGAGGGCGACGAGGTGATCGTCATCGGAACGCAGGGGACGGCCATTCAGACCGCCGAGGACGTCGCGACCGCCCTTGCCACCATCAACTATGAGGTCGTCACCGGGATCCGCGGCCGCGTCCCACGACGCTACCTTCGCGGCTCGCGCGTCGTCGGGCTGAAGACGCTCGCTGAGGGCTTTCGCTGGTGCTGAGGGCGCTAGCCCTCTGGCTCACGGTCGTCCTGGTCATCGCCTGCACCCCGCCGACCGGGATCGTCCCGAGCGCCTCCACGAGCCCGTCTGCGACCGCCCCCCCTGGCGGCGGGGAGGACCTGACTGCAGCGCTCCTGAGCAAGCCACTCCCGGCGGCCGACCTGTTCGATCTCACTCGCCGCCTCCGCGGCCGCCAGGGGACGCCCGCCGCGGCCTTCCTCCCGGTGCGGAGCACGCCGCCGGATGAACGGGTCGGCGATGTTCGGGAGTTTTGGACCTACGACTTCGATGCGAAGAAGAACGTGCGGGTCGGCGCCGCCCTTCGGGTGCAGACCGATCATGCGAAGTGGTGGGTCGCCACGGACGTGGCCGTCGATCCGGTCGCCCTGCAGACGACGGCGACCGTGTTCGAGACGAAGATCTACCCGACGAACCGCGCGACGTACGGGTCGGAGTGGTCTCCGGGTATCGACAGCGACCCGCGGATCGACATCCTCGTCGCTCGGATCCCAGGACGCGCCGCCGGATACTTCTCCTCGTCCGACGAGTACCCGACCTGGGTGAACGAGTATTCCGCGCAGCGCGAGATGATCTATATCAACGCGCTCGGTGCCCGGTTCGCGACCGACAACCTCTACGCCGTCCTGGCCCACGAGTTCTGCCACATGGAGCAGTTCAACAAGCGCGTCCGGTCGGTCGTGTGGTTCAACGAAGCGCAGGCGCAGCTCTGCGAGCGGCTGAACAATGTGGGCAATGGGTTCGAGCAGAGCTTCCTGCGCCAACCGGACACCCAGCTGAACGATTGGCCCGACCTCGATGACACCGCGATCCTCCACTATGGCGGCTCGTTCCTGTTCCTTGAGTGGCTACGGCAGCATGCCGGGGGCGAGGACCTCATCAACGCCTTCATGGCCAAAGGCATCGACACGCCGGCGGACCTGGACACCGTGCTTCGGGCCCGCGGGCAGGCCGGCGTCGAGCAGCAGTTCGCCGACTTCGTGGCGGCGAACGCTTTCATCGGGGCCTCGCCGGAGGACCGGTTCGCCTATCGCGGCGGGGTCCGGCCGACGATCGCTGCGACAGCTGCGGCGCAGGACCGGCTGGGCCCAGCCGACGCGTTCCGGGGGACGGTCCACCAGTGGGCGGCCCGCTATATCGAGCTCCCAAAGACGCCGATCCATCTGCGTTTCAGCGGCGCGCGCACCGCCCGGCTTGTCCCCACCGATCCGCATTCCGGCAAGGCGTTCTGGTGGTCCGACCGGGCCGACGGCTACGACGCCGCGCTCACCCGGGGCGTCGACCTGCGGAACGTCACCACGGCGACCCTGTCGTTCTGGTCCTGGTATGACCTCGAAAAGGACTTTGACTACGGCTACGTCACCGCGTCGGCTGACGGCGGCCGGACCTGGAGCACCCTCCGCACCGACCGGACGACGAACGACGACCCGAACGGGAACAACCTGGGGAACGGGCTCACCGGCCCCTCGGGAGGCCCCACTCCCGGCTGGGTGGAGCAGAAAGCCGACCTGGGATCCTTCGCCGGGAAGCAGATCCTGCTGCGCTTCGAATACGTCACCGATGGCGCGCTCAATCTGAACGGCTGGGCGATCGACGACTTGGCGATCCCCGAGATCGGGTGGTCCGACGACGCCGAAGCGGACCGGGACTGGACTGCCTCCGGCTTCATCCGCTCGATGAACCTGGTACGGCAGCGCTTCCTGGTGCAGATCCTCCGGTTCGGCGCCATCCCGACGGTCGAGCGTCGGTTCGTGGAGGATGGCGGGCTAGAGTTTGACGTCGACGCCACCGCCGACCGCCGGCCCCCGCTCGTGGCCGTCACCGGCCTCGCCCCGCGGACGACCCAGACCGCTCCGTTCGAGCTGGTGACCGAAGCGAAGCGGTAGCGGCGGAGCGTCGTTCTCACCTCCTGCGACCGCGAACGGTGGCAGGAGCCCCTCTGGTACGCTTTCCGTGTCCCCCTTCCGTACACCCATGGCGTTGCCATGTCACCCGATCGGGGGAGCGCAGGCTGGGAGGTTCGTCATACCGGAGATCACCGCGTTGCACCGGATCCTGCGCGCCGCCGGACTGCTTACCCTCGCCTTCGTGGCGACCGGGGCGACCTGGACCCTGGCCGCGCCGGCGCCCCGCGCGGCTGCGGCCAGTGCCGTCGATCAGGCTGGCGACGCTCGCGCCGCCGGCCTCGCCCGGTTCCGGCCGATGGCCGCGCTCGAAGCCGCCTCGTCGGTCGGACTGACGATCGACGGCCTGACGGTCAGTCTGGCGGCGCATCGGGGGGACACCGCCGGAGACCTCCTCCGGGCCGCCGGGGTCGAGCTCAGCCCGGCCGACCGGCTGTCGGTGGCGGTCAGCACGCCGCTGGTGCCGGGGATGCGGATCGTCCTTGACCGCGGGATGCCGGTGACGCTCGTCGACGGCGGCCGCGAGTACGCGCTCCGCGCGCGCCCGGGGACCGTCGCCGAGTTCCTGGGCCTCACCGGCATCACCCTGGGTGTCCAGGACGCCGCGGTCACGCCCCTCGACGCGGTCGTCTCGCCGCACGCCGTCATCCGTATCGACCGGGTGTCCGACCGTGAGGTCGTCGAGGTGAACGCGCTGCCGTTCTCCGTCTCCGTCGTCGAGGACACCGGACATGAGATCGGCTGGTCCCAG
>JAYVCA010000011.1:0-4169 GCA_043750135.1 Chloroflexota bacterium
GCGGGTCCAGCTCCGTGGGCTCGAGGTCGATCTCCGCGGCGACAACGATTCGCATACGGTCCGCCTCGTGGGAGATGAGTGGTCGTGTGGCTGCGATCACTTCCAGGGCCATGGCCTCTGCTCGCACGTCATGGCGCTGCAGAAGCTGTTCGCGGTCCACCTCACCGAGAGCGCTCGCTTCACCCAGGAGCGCATGCCCGCCGCGGTGTAGCCTCGTTCTCTCGCGTCCATCGCGTCGCGATCCACAACTGAATACGCGGATGTCCAGCGAAGCCGGTGCGATTCCGGCAGGGTCCCGCCACCGTAAGGACCGTTGGTCCGAACTCGGGTCGCCTGGTCATCCGCTCGCGGCATACACACCTTCGCGAGAAAGGGTGAGCCAGAAATGCTCAAGCGCATCGCGTTCGTCATCGCGTCCCTCCTCCTGGTCGCGTCCTGCGGCGGCAGCGGCACCGCCGGCCCGAGCGCCACCGCCACGGTCAAAGTGAGCCAGTCCGCGGCGGCGTTCCCGACAAGCGTCACCGATTTCCAAAACCGCTCGGTCGCCATCTCCAAGCGTCCGGAGCGCATCGTCTCGATCGGCCCCTCGAACACCGAATTTCTCTTCGCGCTCGGTGCGGGCGACCGTGTGGTCGGCGCTGACGACTACTCGGACGAGCCGGCCGCGGCGAAGACGAAAGAGCATGTCGGTGGGGTGAAGGTGAACCTCGAGAAGGTCGCCTCGCTCCGACCGGATCTCATCGTCACGGTGAAGTTCTCCGACGGGACGATCGAGGCGCTCACCCAATTGGGCGCGGCCGTCCTGGTGGTCGACCCGCAGGGCCTGCCCGACGTCCCGAAGACCGCGATCCTGCTCGGGCAGGCGGTGGGCGCCGATGGTCGGACGCTCGCGGGTGATATCCAGAAACAGATCGATGCGGTGATCGCGAAGACCCAGACCGCGGCAAAGCCGCGCGTCTTCCACGAGGTCGATGCCTCGGACCTGACCAAGATGTACACCGTCGGCCCGAATTCGTTCATTGACGATCTCATCAAGATCGCCGGAGGCGTGAACATCGCCGCCGGGGCGAAGACCCAGTACCCGACCATCTCCGCGGAGGAGGTGGTGAAGGCCGATCCCGAGATCGTCATCCTCGGCGATTCGGGCTATGGCACGACGGTCGCTGAGGTCGCGGCACGTCCGGGCTGGTCGGCGATGACCGCCGTGAAGAGCAAGCGCGTGTACCCGGTCCCTGGCAACCTGTTCAGCCGTCCCGGGCCGCGCGTCGGTACCGCTGCGTTGGAGTACGCGAAGCTCGTCCATCCCGAGCTTTTCCGATGACCCGGTGAGCGCCGGGCGGGGAACGGCGACCTTCGCTTTCCTCATCCTGCTGCTGCCGGTGAGCCTGGTCCTCGCGGTGATGGTCGGCGCGGTCCCGATCGCGCCGCTGGACGTGCTCGCCGCCCTGGGCGGCGGGGGCGATCCGGTGTCCGGAATCATCATTCGCGAGCTTCGCGGCCCGCGGGTCCTCGCGGCTGCTCTCGTCGGCGGGGCCCTCGGTGCCGCTGGAGCGCTGCTCCAAGGTCTGTTCCGGAACCCGCTCGCCGATCCGTATGTGACCGGCACCTCCGCCGGCGCGGCGCTGGGCGCGGTCGGGGTCATCGCTCTGGGCGGCGCGGTCTCGGCCGTGGTCGTGCCGCTCGCGGCGTTCGCCGGCGCCCTTGTCTCGGCGCTCGCCGTCTGGCAGCTGGCACGGCTCGGGGGCCGGACGACGGTGCTGACCGTGCTCCTCGCCGGCATCGTCCTCACCTCGTTCGCCGGAGCGCTCGTCACCCTGCTCCTGGTCTCCAGCGACCGCCTCGCGCTTCGCCTCCGCGCGATCATCGACATCCTCTCCGGCGGCGTCGCGGTGCGCGCTCCGGGCGAGCTCGTCGTCGCCGCGGTCATCGTCGCTCTTGGATTGGGGCTCGCCCTGGCCCTCGGCCGGCGCATCGACGCCTTCGTGTTCGGCGAGGAGACCGCCGCGACCCTCGGCGTGGATCCGGAGCACACCACGATCGCGGTCATCGGCGCATCGGCGCTCCTCACCGGCGCCGCGGTCGCGCTGGCCGGCCTCGTCGGCTTCGTCGGGCTCGTCGTGCCGCACGCCCTGCGGCCCTTCGTCGGTGCGACCCATCGCCGCCTCGTCCTCGCCTGCTTCATCGGCGGCGCGAGCGCGCTCGTTCTCGCCGACCTCGGCGCGCGGATCGTCCTGGCGCCGGCGGAGGTCCCGGTCGGCGTGATCACCGGCCTCGTCGGTGCGCCGTTCTTCCTCGTGCTGCTCGTGCGCGCCGGCCGGCGGGCGACGGTATGACCCGGCTCATCGCGCAGGGTCTGGTCGCCGGCTACGGTCCCCGGCGGGTCCTTCGCGGGATCGATCTCGACCTTGGCCCCGGGGCACTCACGGCGGTGGTCGGGCCGAATGGGGCGGGGAAGTCGACGTTCCTCCGGGCGCTCGCGGGTCTGCTGCGTCCAAGCGCGGGAAGCGTTCGTCTCGACGGCCACGAGGTCGGGACGATCTCGCGCCGCGAACTCGCTGGGCGCATCGCCGTCGTTCCGCAGTCGTTCGACACGCTCTTCCCGTTCACCGTGCGCGAGATCGTGTCCCTTGGCCGGAGCGCCCGACTCCCGCTCTTCGCCCGGCCGGGGGCCGCCGATGCGCGCGCCGTGGAGGGCGCGCTCGCCGAGCTGGACCTTGGCCCGTTGGCCGATCGAAGGATGGATTCGCTCTCTGGTGGCGAGCGCCAGCGGGCGGTCCTGGCGATGGCCCTGGCCCAGGAAAGCGACGTCCTGCTGCTGGATGAGCCCACCGTCCACCTCGATCCCGGACACCAGCGCTCGACCGTGCTCTTGGTCCGGGAGCTGGCCCGGGCCCGCGGCCTCGTCCTGGTCACCGTCCTGCATGACCTCAACCTGGCCGCGCTCGCCGACCGGATCGTCGCCCTGGTCGACGGTGCGGTCGCGGCCGACGGTCCTCCGGATGCGGTTCTGGCGTCTGGGCCGGTCGAACGGATCTTCGGGCCGGGCCTCCGGGTCGCCCTGGTCGACGGTCGGCCGGTGGTCATCCCCGACGGCCGGTTGTCTTGACTGGGTACATCTGAAGCTTCTACCATCACGTTACGCGAGCGTTACCCTTGATCCGGCGACCGCCACGCGAGCTTCTAGGAAAGGGCCTCGATTGCTTCGTACCTTGCTCGCGGTCGCGCTCCTGCTTGCGTCCTTCGGTATTCCCCCAGCCCCAGCCGCGGCCCGCGAGATCGCCCCCCTCGCGCCGGTGGTCTCGCCGGCGCTCTGCACCAATGTCGTCGGCGCGTCGGTCCCGCCTCCCGGGAACGCCACCGCCGGGCGTCCGGGCGCGCACGCGGCGTTCTACGGCCAGAGCGGCTACCCGACGCTCTGCGCGGGGAGCACGTCCGTCGCGACCGTCGCGTTCCTGAATACCGGATCGCTGGGCTGGTACGGCAATGCCTACCTCGGCACCTGGGGCCCCGAGCCGGGTCAAGACCGGGCGAGCGTCCTCGGCGGCGATGGCTCGGCGGGCACCCCCCCGACCGGCTGGCCGCGCGCGAATCGCATCGCCGCGCAGCCTGCGCCGTATGTCGGTCCGGGACAGGTCGCCTGGTTCCAGTTCACGGTGCAGGCCCCGGTCACTCCGGGCGTGTACCGGCTGGGCCTCCGCCCGCTCCTCGAGGGCCAGCAATGGCTCGAGGATTACGGGGTCTTCTGGTACGTCACGGTGAAGGCCGACGACGATCACGTTCCGCAGCTTCCCGCTCCGGTCGTGCCGCCGCCGCCACTTCCACCGCCGCCTCGCACCTATCTGCCGGCAGTCCAGGCCGACGGCACGCGCCAGATCCGGGTGCCCTCGCTCATGTATCACTACGTCTCGTGGCTGCCGACCACCGATCCGAACATGACCCTGCGCCGCAGCTTGACGGTGAGTCCGACCGACTTCGAGGAGCAGCTTCGCTACCTGCGCGACCAGGGCTACAACGGCATCAGCACGCGCGATCTGTGGTGGAGCCTCGATCAGACCGCCCCGCTACCGGCGAAGCCGGTCATGCTCACCTTTGACGACGGCTACGCCGACGCCTATTCGGTCGTCCTCCCGCTTCTGCAGAAATACGGCTTCGTCGGCGTCTTCTTCGTC
>JAYVCA010000012.1:0-5335 GCA_043750135.1 Chloroflexota bacterium
GTGGATCGTACCGAGGCCGAGGGCGACCGGGTGGTCGTCCACGGCGACCTGGGGCGGGCGGCCGAAATGAATCGCGCCCTGGCCGACGCGGGCCTGTACGCCAGTGCGATCGTGCCGCGGTCGAGCTCGCTCGAGGACGTCTTCCTCGAGCTGACCGCGCCGGCGTCGTGAACGGGCTCCGGTCCGAGCTCTACCGTCTGGCGCGGCGTCCGATGCCGTGGGTGCTCCTGGGGCTGATCGCCCTCCTGATCATCGCGCTCTATGGCCTCCTCTTTGCCTCGATCGGCGCGCAGGAGCAGGCGGCGAACGCGCAGCCCGGCGGGTCGGGCCAGCAAGGGGTCGAATCGCTGAAACGCATCCTGACGCTCCGGGCGGTGCCGGAGTTCACCGCCGGATTGGCCCAGGCGATCGCCGTGGTCCTCGGCGTGATCCTCGTGTCGAGCAGCATCGGAACGGAATACGCCTGGGGCACCCTGCGCACGATGATCCCGCGCACCGGCCGGCGGCGCTTTATCGGGGCGAAGCTCCTGTCCTTGGCCGGATTCGCGTTCCTCCTCACCCTCGTCGCATTCTTAGCGGGCATCCTCGGGGCGCTCGCGGTCTCCGCGCTCGGCGGGTTCGACCGGTCGGTCGATCCGGACTTCCTGGCCCGGCTCGCGGGCGCCATTGGCCGTACCTGGTTCGTCGAGCTGCCATTCCTCGCCATGGCCTTCGGTATCGCGATCTGGACCAGATCGAGCGCGGCGGGCATTGCCGCGACCCTGATCGTCTTTTTCGTCGAAGGTGCCGTGACCAGCATCCTCGCCGGCCTCGGCCCGAGCTACGCCGGCATCGGCAATGGCCTGCTCGGCCGGAACGTGACCTCGATCGCGCGGTTGAATGCCGCGCCCGGCGCCCCGGTGAGCCCCCAGGCCGCCGCCGGAGCGGCGCAGCTCCTCGATCCGGGCCTCGCGGCGCTCATCCTTGCCGCGTACACGGTCCTCTTCGTCGGGATCGCGGTGTGGCGCTTCCTGCGAAAAGATATCGCCGCGACCTCCTGACCGCAGCCCGCGGCTATGCTGTCCGGGCGCGCCGCTTCCACGCGCGAGCGACCGGCACGGCCCACGGCGGACGCGTGGAGGAAGAGGGCGATTGGGCAAGGTCATCGCGATCGCGAACCAAAAGGGCGGCGTCGGGAAGACTACCTGTGCCATCAATCTCGGTGGCGCGCTCGCCCAGCTGGGCCACACCGTCCTGTGTATCGATCTCGACCCCCAGGCGAACCTGAGCGTCGGGCTGGGGATCGACCTGGCGACCGTCGAGCGGAACATGGCGAACGTCCTCATCGAACCCGACGTCTCGCTCGCGTCGATCATCGTGCACAGCACCACGAAGCACCTCGACGTGGCGCCAACGACGATCGACCTCTCGTCGGCCGAGGTCGAGCTCTTCAGCGCGATCGGCCGGGAGATGGCGCTCCGCGACAAGCTCTCGCACGAGACGGTCGTCGACCGCTACGACTACGTCCTCATCGATTGCCCACCGACGCTCGGTCTGCTCACGCTGAATGCGCTCGTCGCGGCGAATGGCGTGATCATCCCGGTGCAGACGCAGTACTACGCCCTCAAAGGCGTGGCCGCGCTGCTGAAGATCATCCGTACCGTCCAGACCCGGCTGAACCCCGATCTCAAGGTCCTCGGCCTGTTGCCGACGTTCTACGACAGCCGAACGATCCTGGGGCGCGACATGCTCGGGTCACTGAAGGATCTGGGCGATCACCAGGTCTTCAACACCGTCATCCGCCAATCGGTGAAGATCGGCGAAGCGCCCACCGCGGGCGTACCGATCACCGTGTACGACGCGAAGTCCGATGCGGCGAAAGCCTTCCTGGACCTCGCCAGGGAGGTCGCGAATGCTCAGTAAGGGAAAGTCCTTCCGCGATGCCGGGAACCGCATCTTTCAACAGGAGCAAGAGGCCCAGCACGGGATCGTGAGCCTGCTCTCGGCGAAGGCGCCGACGGCGGTGCGCGATATCCCCATCGGGAAAGTGCAGCCGAATCCCGAGCAGCCCCGCATGACCTTCCACGAGGAGACGCTCAACGAGCTCGCCGCTTCGGTGCGCGAGCACGGCGTGCTGCAGCCGATCCTGGTGCGCCCGGCTGGCGACGGCTTCCAGATCATCGCCGGCGAGCGGCGCTGGCGCGCCTCGAAGCTCGCGGGCAAGGAGACCATCCCGGCGATCGTCGAGCGCTTCGACGACGCCACCGCACTTGAGATCGCGCTCATCGAGAACCTGCAGCGGGAGGATCTCTCACCGCTCGACGAGGCGATCATCTACAAGAAGATGACCGACGAGCTCGGCTACTCGATCCGGAACCTCGCCGGCAAGCTGGGCAAGGACAAGGGGTACGTCGAGAACCGCCTTCGTCTGGCGACCGCCCCGGCCGACATCCAGGAGATGGTCGCGGCCCGGTACGACACCCTCTCCGCCGCGTACGAGCTCATGAAGATCGAGGACAAACGGCGTCGGAAGGCGCTGGTGAAACAGGTCGTCGCCGGGCAGCTGACGCTGTTGCGGCTCCGCGATCGCGTCGAGCGCACCCTCCATCCCGGCGAGAGCGGCGTAAAGCCGGCGCCGGCGCTTCCTCAGCTTCGTGACGACGTGCTTGTCACCGCGACCCGGAAGCTGAACGAGGCGCTCACCGACCTCGGACGGGCGGTCGTCGAGGATGGGAACCGCAGCCTCAGCGAGGGTGACCGTCAGAACCTGGCGAAGTTCCTCACCATCACCCGCGCCCGCATGGACAACATCGTCGCCCGGCTGCGCACCCGGTGAATGCCCGCGTCCAGGGACGGGGCGCGCCTAGCGGGCCGGGCGATCAGGCGCGGCCTCCGCAGCCGCACGAGCGGCGGATCGGGTTTCGCGACGCGACCATCGGCTTTGTCCTCATGACCGCGCTGGTCGTTGTCGCGGCGACCGGGGTGTTCATCCTGCTCGACCCGCGCGCTCAGGTGTTCTGGGGGACGAAGCTCAGCGAGCTGGTCGCCCTCGTCCGGGGATTCCTCCCGTAGAAGCCTGAAAGATCCGGGTCAGCGGACCGCGTCCCCAGCGACCACCTGGCGCTGCGTCGGGATGTCGCGCACGATCGCTAGAGCGGTGGCCGCCAGGCCCGCGACCGAGAACAAGAGCAACGCTCCGTCGCCGGTGATCATCGCCGTCAGCTCTGGCATCGTCCGCCTCCTGTGACCATCCTTCTTCGCCGCGCCGGGTCGGTGACCAACGAGGCACAGCAGATGCCAACGAGCGGCCGAGCGGGGCCATGGTCGGTGACACTTTTGTAACGGGCCGCCCGGCGCTTCGGTGCGGGGGTCAGGCCGGGTCGATCCGCCGGACCCGGAGCTGGGCCACCCGCCGACCGTCCACGGCGGTGACCTGGAAGCGCCACCCTTCCACCTCCACGCTGTCCCCGACCTCGGCGAGCCGGCCGAGTCGGCCGAACACCAGGCCGCCGACGGTGTCGTACGGCTCATCGACGAGCTCGAGGTCGAGCTTCTCCTTGGCCTCCGCGAGCGCGAGCAGGCCGTTCATCAGGTAGCCGTCGTGATCCTCCCGAAGCATTGGCGTCTCCTGATCGAACTCGTCCTGCACCTCGCCGACGAGCTCCTCGATGACGTCCTCCAGGGTGACCAGGCCGGCGGTCCCGCCGAACTCGTCCACGACGACCGCGAGCTGGGCGTGCTCGCGGCGGAACTGGGCCAGCGCGCGGTCGAGGTGCGCCGACTCGGGGAGGTAGAGCGGCTTGCGCATGAGCGTCGTCACCAGGGTGCCCGGGGCGGCTCGCACGACGTCCTTGAGATGGATGATGCCGACGATGTGATCGACGTCCACGTGGTAGACCGGGAACCGGGTGAACGGGTTCTGGCCGGTGAGCTGAACGATCCCATCGACCGCGATGTCGTCCGGCACGCCGACGATCTCGGTCCGCGGGACCATCACCTGGCGCACGAGCGTGTCGGCAAAGTCGAGCGCGTTCCCGAGCAGCACCCGCTCCGACTCCTGAAGGATCCCCTTGCGCGTCGAGATCGCCACAAGGAGCTTCAGCTCCTCCTCGCTGTGGGCGTCGAGATCCGCGGTCGCCTTGATCCCGACCAGTCCGAGCAGCCAATTCGCGCTGCCGTTCACGAAGGCGATGAACGGGTACATGAGCCGGTAGAACACATGCAGCGGATAGGCGCACCAGAGCGCGATGGTGACCGCGCGCTGGATCGAGAGGTACTTCGGCGCGAGCTCGCCGATGACGACGTGGAGGAAGGTGATCGCACTGAACGCCAGCGCGAAGGAAACGAAGTGGAACGCCGCCTCCGACCGGTCGGCGAGCCATCCGAAGAGCGGGGCGATCAGCGCGGCGGCCGCGGGCTCACCGATCCAGCCGATCGCGAGCGACGCGAGCGTGACGCCAAGCTGTGAGGCGGAGATGTACGCGTCGAGCCGAGACTCGATCCGTCCCGCAAGTCGGGCCCGAGCGCTCCCGGCTTCGATGAGCGGCTGGAGCTGCGTCCGGCGCACGCGCACCATTGCGTACTCGGCCGCCACGAAGAACCCGTTCACCACGATCAGCACGAGGGTGATGCCGACGGCGGGGACTGACGCGCCGAGGTCCATGCGCACCGATTCTCGCACGTACCATTGCTCGTGATGCAGGTGCAGGTCCGATTGTTCGCCTCATATCGCGAAGCGGCCGGGATCGGCGAGCTCTGGCTCGATCTCGCTGAGGGCGCGACGGTCGCCGACGCGATCGCCGCGGTGGCCCGCCGCCACCCGGCGATCCTGCCGCCCGGCGGCGATCAAGCGCTCCTCGCGGCCCGGAACCGTGAATATGTGCCCCGCGACACCCCGCTCGCCGCAGGCGATGAGGTGGCCCTCATCCCCCCGGTCTCGGGCGGCACGGACCCGCGCATCACGGTGACCCCGGCGCCTCTTTCGGTGGACCTGGCGATCGCCGCGGTCCGCGGCGACGACGCCGGGGGCATCGTCGTGTTCCTTGGGACGGTCCGCGACCAGAGCCGTGGGAAGCGGGTCCGGCGCCTCGAATACGAGGCCTACCCGGAGATGGCCGAGGCGAAGCTCCGCGAGATCGCCGACCGGCTCGAGCTGACCCACGCGCCTCTCCGGATCGCCCTTCACCATCGGATCGGCGATCTTGCGGTCGGCGAGATCGCGGTCATCGTCGTCGCCGCCGCTCCGCACCGCGACGCTGCGTTCCTCGCTGCGCGCGCGGCGATCGATGAGCTGAAGCAGGTCGTGCCGATCTGGAAGAAGGAGCACACCGACGACGGAGCGGTCTGGATCGAAGCT
>JAYVCA010000013.1:0-7569 GCA_043750135.1 Chloroflexota bacterium
TCGGCCGGCCCGCCGATCCGCAGTGACGTGTGCGGCGCGAGCGGCTCGTCACGCCCGCCAAGACCGGCCCCGCGGGCCGGAAGGTGAGCGGTCATGCCCGGGGCCGGGCGGCGAGGAGCGAGAGGACGCGCTCGCCCGCCGGACGGATGTCGCCGGCACCCATGACCAGAACGACGTCGCCACTCCGTGCGGCGGCGACCGCGATCGCGGCGGCGGCCTCGGCCGTGGGCGCATACCTCGCTCCGGCGGCTGCCGCAAGACGCTGCGCACCGGATCCCGTCCCGGCGTCCTCAGCCGCCTCGCGCGCCGAGGCGAACGTCTCGACGACGATCGCAAGGTCGGCGGACCGCAGGACCGCCGTGAACTCCCCGAAGAACGCGCGGAGCCGGCTCGAGGTGTGCGGTTGGAACACGACGATGCGGCGCGCGGCCGCGGCATAGGCCTCGAGGCCGCTGCGGATCTCGGCGGGGTGGTGCGCGTAATCGTCGATGACGACGACCCCGCCGGCCTCGCCGAGCACCTCGAGCCTGCGATCCGTTCCGCCGAAATGGGCGAGCGCCGCACCCTGCGCGTCAGCGGGTGCGCCGGCGGCCAGCGCGGCGAGCAGCGCGCCCGCGGCATTGCGCGCGTTATGGATGCCGGGCACGCCAAGCCGGACCTCGAGCGGCCCGGTCGGACCGCCCAGTCCGTCGAGGGTGAAGGTCTGCCCGGCCGCGGTCGCGACGCGATCGGTGATGCGGCGATCCGCGTCAGCGGCGGTGCCGTAGCCGACGATGTTCGCGGCGACCAGTCGCCGGGCGCCCGGATCATCGGCGCACGCGATGAGCGTGCCGTGCACCTGCGCCGCGAAACGCACGAACGCGTCGTCGTAGTCGGCCTTCGTCGGATACACGTCGACATGATCGTGATCGATGTTCGTGACGACAGCGATCTCAGGAGTGAGGGCGAGGAACGCACGGTCGTATTCGTCGGCCTCGATGACGAGCAGCGGGTCAACGCCAGCGTGAGCGTTGCTCCCCAGATCGCGGAGGACCGCACCGCAGACGAGCGACGCGTCGATCCCGCCGGCTCGGAGCGCGGTCCAGGCCATCGCCGTCGTCGTGGTCTTTCCATGCGTTCCCGCGATGGCCACGACCCGCTGCCCAGCCGAGAGCTCGCGCCAGGCGTCGTCGCGCTTCCAGACCGTCACGCCGCGCTGGTGCGCGGCGCGGATCTCGACATTGCTCTCGCCGTAGGCGCTCGAGCGGAGGACCACGTCGGCTCCCGCGATGTGCTCGCCGGCGAACTCGTCGTGGACGGTCATCCCGGCCGCGCGCAGCGCCTCGGAGAGCGGCCAGCGGCCGGCATCAGAGCCCGAGACCTGGTGTCCGCGGGCTTGGAGCAGCCGGGCGACCGCCGACATCCCGGTCCCGCCGATGCCAACGACGTGGATGTTCAGGAACAGCCTCCGAGCCGCAGCACGTCGGCCGCGATCGCGGTGGCGGCGTCCGGCCGGCCCATATCGCGCGCCGCTGCGCCCATCCGGCGGAGCCGCTCGGGATCGCCGAGCAGGCCGGCAACGACCGCGGCGAGACGGTCGCCGTCGAGCTCGCTCTCCATCAGCACCGTCGCCGCACCGCCCTCGGCGACCGCCCGGGCGTTCGCCGCCTGGTGCGCGTTCATCGCGGCGCCGAATGGAATGAGGACGAGCGGCGTCCCGAACGCGAGCGGCTCCGCGATGGACGAGGATCCGGCTCGACCCACCACCAGGTCGGCCGCGGCGAGAGCCGCCCCCATCTCCTCGTGGAGATACGCGTGCGGCTGATAGCGCGGACGGTCGGCCTCGGGCAGCAGGGCGCGCTGGGCTTGGGCCTTGGCGATGTGGGCCGGCCCGGTGTGGTGGACGATCGTGGCCCCGCGCACGAGCCGCGAGAGCGCCGCGAAGAGTGCGGCGTTGATCCGCTCGGCGCCCTGGCTGCCTCCGGTGACGAGCACGACCGGTAGGTCGGGGGGCAGTCCGAGCGCGGCGCGGCCCACCGGCTTGGTCCAGCGCAGCAGTGACCGGCGGATCGGGTTGCCCGAGACGGTCGTCCGGCCGCGCGGCAGTGAGCGGAGCGACGCCGCGAAGGTCGCCCCGACTTGCGTCGACCATCCGGCGAGAGTCCGGTTCACCCGGCCCGCGACGACGTTGCCCTCCCAGAGGTAGATCGGCACGCCCAGGGCCCGCGCGGCGAGGAGCACCGGCAGCGCGCTCAAGCCGCCGCTGGTAAGGCAGACCCGCGGTCGGAAGCGGGCGATCTGGACCAGCGCGTCGAGCGCGGCGATCGGCACGAGGAGCAGCTGGGCCACGAGCGCGAGCCGGCTGTCGGGATCGCGGAGCGACGGGAGCGGCGTGGCGTGGAAGCGGATCCCGGCCTTGCTCGCGAGCTCAGCCTCGAGTCCGCGTCGCCCCCCGACGAACCGGAGCGCCGTGTCCGGTGCGGCCTCCCGCAGCGCCTCGGCCACCGCGAGCAGCGGGCTGACGTGACCGGCCGTCCCGCCCCCCACGAGCAGGACTCGGCACGGTGGGGGCGGCAACCTCTGCGCGCGGGATCCCCTGTCGTCCAATGTTGAGGAGGATACCGACGCCAACGAGACCGACGCAGATCGACGAGCCGCCATAGGAGATGAACGGGAGGGTGATCCCGGTCATCGGGACCAGGCTGGCGACGACCGCCATGTTCACCCAGGCCTGGAAAACGATCCAGGTCGTGATGCCCGCGGCAAGGAGGGCGCCCGTCGCATCGGGTGCACGGAGCGCGATCCGGACGCCCTTGAACGCGATCATGAGGAAGAGCAGCACGACGGCGAGGGTCCCGAACAGGCCGAGCTCGTTGCCGAGCACGGCGAAGATCGAGTCGGTGTACGGCGCGGGGAGGTAGCCGAATTTCTCCTTGCCGGCTCCGAGCCCCTCGCCGAACGGACCGCCGAGCGCCAGGCCGTAGAGCGACTGGATCGTCTGGAACCCGGCCCCCCGGGGATCGGACCAGGGATCGAGAAAGGTGAGGATCCGCTGGAGCCGGTATGGCTGGATGACCGCGGCCGCCGCGACGGCCGCGACGGCAAGGAGGCCGAGGGCCCCGAACTCGCCAAGCCGGGCCCCGGCGACGAAATACATCGCGAGGCCGATCGCTCCGACGACGATCGCGGTCCCGAGGTCGGGCTCAGCCACGACCAGGCCAGCGACGAGTCCGATGAGCACCAGGAACGGGACGGTGACCGTCACGCTCTGGACCCGCTCGCGGTGGCGGCCGAGCCAGAAGGCGAGGTAGACGACGAGGGTGAGCTTCGCGAGCTCGGCCGGCTGGATCCCGACGAACGACGTGATCCGCAGCCAGCGCGACGCTCCCCCAACCCGGGTGCCCAGGCCGGGTACGAGGACGGCGACGAGCAGCAGTACCGCGATGACCAGGGCCGGCAGTGCGAGCCGGCGATAGCGGTGGTAGTCCACCCGCGCGGCGATGAACATCGCGACGAGCCCGACCCCGACCCAGGCCGACTGCTGCACCAGGTAGTGGCGCGGCTCGTCGAGCGTGTCGAGCGCCTTGATGCCGCTCGCGCTGTAGACCATCGCGAGGCCGATCGCCAACAGCGCGAGCACCACCGAAAGCAGCGTGAGGTCGTAGGGGGTCCGCAGCGGGATCCGTCGCATCAGGGCGCCACCGGGACCGGTGCGGCAAACTCCCGGACCAGGGCCTTGAACTGGTCGCCGCGGTCCTCGTACGAGGCGAACATGTCGAACGACGCACAGGCGGGCGAGAGGAGGACGACGTCCCCCGGCCGTGCGAGGGCTCGCGCGGCGGCAACGGCCTCGCGGAGCGAGTCCGCGCGGGTCACCACGGGCGCGACGCGTCCCGGGTCGCGGGCGCGGTCGATGGCGCCGGCGATATCGTCGGCAGCCTGCCCGATGAGGACGGCGCCGCGAGCCTGCGCCACGACCGCACGGCCGAGCGCGGTGAAATCTGCGGCTTTGGATACGCCGCCCAGGATCACGACCGGCGGCCGGCCGTGCGCGCCGAGGGCCGGGATGGTGGCGTACGGGGTGGTGCCCTGAGAGTCGTTCACCCAGAGGACCCCGTCGTGCTCGCCGACGGTCTCCAGACGGTGCGGGAGCCCACCGAATGCCCGGAGCTCCTCGGCGATGGCGGCGGCAGGGATCCCGCCGATGTCGCCGACGATCGCGGCGGCGAGCGCGTTCGAGATGTTGTGCCGTCCTGGCACGCGAAGCTCGGATGCGGCACAGAGCCGCCGCGACCGCGCCCCGTCGACCAGCATGAGATCGCTCCCGTCGAGCCACGCGCCGTCGTCGGGACGTCGCTCCAACGACACACCCCGGACCGCCGAAGCCGCGCCCGCGTGCAGCTCGACCGTGGTCGGATCGTCGAGATTGAGGACCGCGACGTCGGCGGAGGTCTGCCAGGCCACGATGTTCCGCTTTGCCGCCACATACGCCTCGCGGGTGCCGTGGTGGTCGAGGTGATCCTCGAGGACGTTCGTCACGACCGCGACGTGCGGGCTTCGGCCGAGCGTCTCGAGCTGGAAGCTCGAAAGCTCGAGGAGCACGAGATCGTCCCGAGTGATCGTTGGCAGGTCCTGGATGACCGCATTGCCGATGTTCCCGCCGAGGATGACCCGCCGCTCGCCTCGCCCGAGGATCCGCGCGACCTCGGTCGTGGTCGTGGACTTCCCCTTCGTCCCGGTGATGCCGATGATCGGGGCCGGGCACAGGCGAAAGAAGAGACCGATCTCGGTCGCGACCGGGATGCCGCGCGTGATCGCCCGCTGGACCGTTGCCGATCGGGGGCGCTGACCGGGGATGAAGAACACCAGGTCAGGATCGGCGAGCGCCAGATCGTCGCTGGCGGGCGCCAGGACGAGCTCGGCAGGCGTCGCACCGAGCCGAGCGATCCCCGCCGCGAGGTCGGCTCGCGGCTTGGGATCGGTGATGGTGACGCGCGCGCCGCGTTCGACCAGATAGCGCGCAAGTCCGGCGGTGGTCCGGCCCTTCCCCAGACCGACGATCGTCACCCGGCGACCGACCAGGGATCCCGGGTCGATATCCGGATCGAAGGTGAGGGTCATCGCCGACGCCCGATGATGCCGAGGCCGGTGCCATTCCGCCCCGCATCGCCGCGGTGGCTCCAGAGGTCTGCGCCGCCGCTCTGGGTGCACAGGTCGGAGCGCTCGATGACGCGGACCCCGGCCTGGGCGAGCTGCAAGGCGTTCGCGGCCCAGAGATCAAACACGATCCGACCCGGCTCGCCGGCCGGGTCGACCTGGAGCGTGTCGGCCGCGTCGGCGCCGAGCCGCTCGCGGATCGTCGCCCCACGCGCTGCGTCGATGGCGTAGCAACATGGCCCGATCGACGGTCCGATCGCCGCGACCAGCCGCTCCGCAGATGCTCCCGCCTCGACCATCCGGGCGACGAGCGCCTGTGCGATCCGGAGGCTGGTTCCCTGCCACCCAGCGTGGGCCGCGCCGACGACGCCGGTCCCGGGATCGGCGAGCAGCAACGGGACGCAGTCCGCGGCGGCGACCCCGAGGAGCAGCCCGGGGGTCGCGGTCCAGAGCGCGTCGGCTTCCGGCCAGGGTTCGCCGACGGTGTCCGCGTGCAGCACGGTCGCCCCGTGGACCTGCTTCACCCGGACCACGCGGTCGAATCCGAGCGACCGGGCGAGGACGTCGCGGTTGCGGGCCTGCTCGTCAAGCGCGTACACGCCGCCGGCCATGCTCCCCAGCGACCGAGTCGTGAATCCGGCAACGAGTCCGAGTCGCGAGAGCCCGGGCGACCGGAGCAGGCCGTCCGCCGGCGCCCAGGTCGCGGCGGCGGTCGTCATACCAATGGGGTCGCGAACGCGAGGATCGCCGCGACGATCCCGGCGAGCGCGCCGATAAGCCAGAACCGGACAGTCACCTTCTGCTCGGGCCAGCCGATGAGCTCGAAGTGATGGTGGATCGGCGCCATCCGGAAGATGCGCTTCCCGCGCAGCTTGAAGCTTCCCACCTGAAGGATGACCGAAAGGTTCTCGACGACATAGAGGACGCCGGCCACCGGCAATAAGAGGATGAACCCGGTGGTAAGGGCGATCGTCGCGAGCGTCGCGCCCAGCGCGAGCGACCCAACGTCTCCCATGATGATCTCCGCCGGGTGCGCGTTGAACCACAGGAACGCGAGGAGCGCCCCGACGATGCCGGCACAGACGACCACGAGCCAGGGGAAGCCACGGGCCGCGGCGATGAACGCGAACGACAGGAACGCGAACACGAGGGTGCCACCAGAAAGTCCGTCGAGCCCGTCGATGAGGTTCACGCCGTTCGAGGTCGAGATGATCGCGAACACCGCCAGGGCCACAAATATGGGCGCGCCGATCTCGACCTCACCGATGAGCGGCACGAACACGCCGGTGATCGCGAAGTGCCGCTGGATGTAGAGCGCCGCCACGACTGCGACCACGAGCTGCCACACGAGCTTGTGTCGCCCCCGCACGCCGAAGCCGTAGACGATATTGACGTAGTCGTCGATGAAACCCAGGACCCCCACGGCGACGAGGGCCCCCATCGGAACGATCGTCTGCGCGACGAAGTCACCGCGCTGCGGTTCCTGCAGAAAGACAAAGACCAGGAGCCAGAGCGCCGCAACGACCGCGATGATGAGGACGCCCCCGAGCGTCGGCGTGCCCTGCTTGGCGTAGTGCGAGCGTGGCCCCTCGCGGCGGATCTGCTTTCCCATTCGCAGCCGCCGGAGCAGATTGATGTACGGGCCACCGATGACGAGGCCAAGAATGAAGGCCGTCAGAAGGACGCCAAGGGACAGGATCGCCACTATGCGCCGACCTTGGGCTGCACCAACGCATCGGCGAGCCGGTCGAGAGCGAGGGCGCGCGAGCCCTTCACCAGAACGACGTCGCCTGGCGCCAGGATCTGCTGAACTCGGACGAGCGCATCCGCCGCGTCGGCGGCGCGGTGCACCTGCGGTAGCCCAGCCTCGCCGGCGGCGTGAGCGATCATCGCGGCGAGCTCGCCGACGGCGACGAGGACGTCAGCGCTCTTCGCGACATCCCGGCCGACCGACTCGTGGGCTTCGGCCGAGAGCGTGCCGAGCTCCAACATGTCCCCCAGGACCGCGATCCTCCGACCTGGAGCATCGCGGAGCAGCGCGAGCGCAGCGTGGACCGCGGCCTCGCTCGCGTTGTACGAATCGTCGATGACCGTGAGGCCCTCGGTGCGTCTGATGTTCATCCGGTGGGGCGGCGGTTCCACCGTCTCGAGCGCGACCGCGGCTTCGTCGAGAGGCACCCCCAGCTCTACCGCCGCTCCGAGGGCGGCCAGCGCGGAGGTGAGGAGATGGCGACCGGGGAGCGGAAGCCGCGCGCTGATCTCCGCACCTCCGTAGTGGGCGTGGAACGACGTGCCCTCCAGACCATCGACCCGAACGTCTGTCGCCCGCAGCGCCGCGGACTCGGACTCACCAAAGAACACGACGCGTGCCGTGGTCTTGTTGGCCAGCCCGCGGACCCGAGGATCGTCGGCATTCAACAACGCGACGCCGCC
>JAYVCA010000014.1:0-23713 GCA_043750135.1 Chloroflexota bacterium
TACGGATCCTGGACCCGGGGGTCCCCGATCCGGTGCGAGGCGACGAGCGGGCTGCCCTGCACCAGCTGACGGAGGTTGGCCGCGACGGCGCGCTGTCCGGGGTGCGGCCGCGCCGCATGCAGGCCCTCATCCCACGCCTTGTCGGTCGCCCGGAGGGCCTCCGCCGACAGTGCACCGATGATGTCGGCCGACGTCGCGAGGATCGCCGCATCGTGAAGCGCGAGGCAGCCGATCGCGGTCATGACCTGCGTCCCGTTGATGAGTGCGAGTGCTTCCTTCGGCGCGAGCTCGATCGGCTTGAGGTCGGCATGTTTGAGCGCGTCGGCCGCGCTTTTGCGCTTTCCGTCATGGATCGCTTCACCCTCGCCGATGAGGACGAGCGCGGCATGGGCGAGGGGGGCGAGATCGCCTGACGCGCCGACGCTGCCGTGCATCGGGATGACCGGATGCACGCCGCGATTCAGGAGCGCGAGGAGCTGATCGATGACCGCGGCGCGCACGCCGGAGCGGCCGATCGCGAGCGTGTTCGCCCGCAGCAGGAGCACCGCCCGGACCACGTCGACCGGCAGCGGGTCGCCAACGCCGGCCGCATGGCTCCGGAGGAGGTTGTACTGGAGCGCGACGAGATCGGCGCGCGGGATGCGCACCTGCGAGAGATCCCCGAATCCGGTGTTGATGCCGTAGACCGGCGCGTCCCCGTCGGCGAGCTCCTTCACGTAGCGCGCCGCGGCGCCGACCCGCTGCTCGGCGGCGCGATCGAGCGCGACCGCGACGTTCTGTCGAGCCACCCGAACGACATCGGCGATCGTGAGCGAGTGGCCGTCGATCCGGAGGGTCGTCACGCTTCCTCCAGATGCTCGCGGTACCAGGCCCCGAGCTCGACGTAGTGCTCCGCCGCCCGCACCGTCCAGCGGTCGTCCTCGGGCCGCGCCTGGCGCACGACCTTGGCCGGAACACCGACGACGAGCGAGCGGGGCGGCACCCGCATGCCCTGCGGCACCACCGCGCCGGCAGCGACGATCGTCCCCGTGCCGATGACGCAGCCGCCGACGAGGACCGAGGCCTGACCGATGAGGACGTTGCGCTCCACGACGCTCGAGTGGACGAGCGCGTTGTGGCCGATGGTCACGTCCTCGCCGATGAGCGTCGGCTCACCCAGGTCGGTGTGGATCGTCGAGTTGTCCTGGACGTTCGAGCGCGCACCGATCTCGATGCGGTCCATGTCCGCGCGGAGGACCGTGCCGAACCAGACCGACGCCTGCTCCCCGACGGTCACGTCGCCGATGAGGACGGCGGTCGGGGCGACGAACGCGGTCGGGTGCACGCGGGGGGAGCGTCCCTTGTAGGCGTAGAGCGGCACATCGGTACGATATCCGCGGGGGACCGCCTGTGAAGACGCGCGATCTGCACATCGAGAGCATCCGGCCGCTCGTGCCGCCGGCCGTGCTGGCCGACGACCTACCGCTTTCGGACGAGCACTCCGAGGTCATCACCCGTTCCCGGCGCGGGGTGAAGGCGATCCTCGATGGCACGGACGATCGCCTCATCGTCGTGGTCGGTCCCTGCTCGATCCACGATCCGGCCGCCGCCGTGGAGTACGCCGGCCGTCTCGCGTCGGTCGCGCCCGGGCTCGCGAGCGAGCTGTGCCTGGTGATGCGGGTGTACTTCGAAAAGCCACGGACCACCGTGGGGTGGAAGGGCCTGATCAACGATCCGCACCTCGATGGAAGCTTCAAGATCAACGAGGGCCTTCGGGCCGCGCGGCAGGTCCTCCTCGATGTCATCGCGCTCGGGCTGCCGGCAGGATGCGAGTTCCTCGACCCGATCTCGCCGCAATACATCTCCGAGCTGGTGAGCTGGGGCGCGATCGGCGCCCGCACCACCGAGAGCCAGGTCCACCGGGAGCTCGCGTCGGGTCGAGCGATGCCGGTGGGCTTCAAGAACGGCACCGGGGGTGATATTCAGATGGCGATCGACGCGATCGGCGCCGCGGCCCGCCCGCACCGCTTCCTCGGCGTGACCGAGGACGGCGTCGCCGCGATCGTGGCGACGCGGGGGAATCCGGATTGTCACATCATCCTGCGCGGCGGGCGTCGGGGACCGAACCACGATGCGGCGAGCGTCGGTCGCGCGCTGGCCGCCCTCGCCGGTGCGGGCCAGCGCCCGCGGATGATGATCGACGCGAGCCACGGGAACAGCCAGAAGGACCACACCCGCCAGCCCGAGGTGGCGCGCGAGATCGCGGCGCAGATCGGAGCGGGGGAGCGGGGCATTGTCGGGGTGATGCTCGAGAGCTTCCTGGTCGCCGGCCGTCAGGAGCTGCGCGACCCAGCGCGCCTGGTGTATGGCCAGAGCGTGACCGATTCCTGCATCGACTGGGAGACCACCACCGCGACCCTCGACGACCTCGCGGAGGCGGTGCGCGCGCGACGGGCTACGCCGCCACGATCAACCGATAGCCGAAGCCCCGCGACGTCTCGATCGTGACCTCGTTCACGCCGCCGTCCTGCAGCTTCTTGCGCAGGCGGCCGACATGGACATCGACCAGGCGGGTGTCGCTTCCCGGCTCGTAGCCCCAGACCCCCGTGAGCAGATCGTCGCGGCTGAACACCCGGCCCGGCTCGCCAGCGAGCGTGCGCAGGAGCTTGAACTCGGTCGGCGTCAGCGGCAGCTGCCCGTCGCCTTGGACCGCTTGCATGCTCCCGAGATCGATGACGAACGTGCCGTAGCGGATCTGCCGCCGGTCGGTCTCGCCCATGAGGACCTGCTTGCCGCGACGGAGGAGCGCCTCGACCCGCGCCACGAGCTCGTTGTTGTCGAACGGCTTCCCCATGTAGTCGTCGGCGCCGATGCGCAGGCCGACGACGCGGTCCGGTGGATCGCTCTTGGCCGAGACGAACAGGATGGGGATGAGCGTCTCCCGGCGGAGCTGGAGACACAGGCTGATCCCGTCGACGCTCGGCATCATGACGTCGAGCGTGACCAGGTCCGGCTGAAACTCGCCGAAGATCTCGACGGCTTGGCGGGAATCGGTGACCACCCGCGCGAGATAGCCCTCTTCCCGGAGGACCGTGGCGACCAGGTTGGCGATATCGGTGTCGTCATCGACCACCAGGACCCGGGCGCCGGTCGCGGCGGTCAGCGCCGACCCCTGCGTCGCGGCCTCTGTCGTCATGTAACGACGCTAGGCATGAAACGTGCCAATCGTTACAAACCGCTCCGCCCCGTCCCTGGTCGGTCGGCCTGGTCAGGCGAGGGCGTCGTTCACCTGGCCCAGGGTCTGGCGGATCCACTCCGCCTCGGCACCCACGTCGTCGGGCCAGGGGCTGAAAAAGACGCGGTCGGTCTCGGTCTCGATCCGCTCGCGGACCGTGATGCCCTGGGGCGTGAGCGCGAGCTTCCGATCTTCGACCAGGCCGCGCGACCGGAGCGTGGCGAGCGCCGCGGCGATATCGGTCTCGCGCTGGTTGGCCATGATCGCCCCCAGCTCCTCGGGCGTTGAGGCCTCGGCTCGCCAGAGCCGGGTGAGGACGTCGAGGACCGGCGCGGTGAGCCCGGCAGCGGTCCAGGCCTGGATGTGGCAATCGTCGCGGACCTGCCAGAGCCCGAAGACCGCGGCATCCAGCTGGGCGAGCTCGCTGGTCGCGGCGGTCCAGCGGTAGCGGCGGGCCCGTGGCGTTCGGAGACGCGTGACCGGCTCGGGGGCGGCGGCGCCGGCCGCGAACGCGCGGTCGAGCAGGGCGGCGAGCCGGCCGAGTACCGGGCGGTCGATCGGCGCGAGGCCGGCGTGATAGGCGGCGACGGCACGCCGGTGCTCATCCAACAGACGCCGCCCGCTGTCGGTGAGCGACCATCGGTCGCCGTCGTGGGTCACCAGTCCGCTGCCCTGTGCCGTCGCGGCGGCCGCCTGCATCACGTCGTGGCCCGTGGCGTACACGCTGCCCATCTCGGCCAGCGTCGCTCCGGCGGGATCGGCGAACCCCAGGCTTTGCGCGACGAAGAGGTATGTCGGGCGGTCGATGCCGTGACGCTCCATCGCGCGCAGCGGGAAGTCGAGCTTGGTGTTCCGCCGTTGGAGGAACTGCGGAAAAAGCGGGACGAGCGTCGCCGGGTAGGGCGGTCTCACGCCGAGCAGTATGACGACCGAGGCCGCAGAATCGGCTGTCGTGCTCACCTGGCTTGATCGCGACGGGAAGAAGCTGCTCGTCACGCGGATCCTCCGGACCTTCGCCTACGGGTATCTCGCCGTGGTGCTCGCGCTCTACCTCGGGGAGCTCGGCCTGCACGAGGTGGAGATCGGGCTCGTCCTGACCGCGGCGATCGCCGGATCCGCCGCGATGACGATCCTGTGGTCGCTCCTGGCCGACCGGGTCGGTCGCCGGCGCACCGTGGCGACGATGGCGCTCCTCATGGTCGTGGGCGGCCTGCTGTTCGCCGCAGGCGGCGGCTTCGTCCCGCTGCTGATCGGCGCGTTCACCGGGACGATCAGCGCGACGAGCAGTGAGGTGGGGGTGTTCCTCACCGTCGAGCAGGCGATCTTGCCGCAGACGGCTCCGGCCGAACGCCGCACCTGGCTCTTCTCGATCTATGCGACGGTCGCGAACTTCGCGCAGGCCGCCGGCGCGCTCTTCGCGGGCATCGTCGCCGTCTTCGCCGCGTCCGGCCTGCACGGCGCCGACGCCTATCGGCCGCTCTTCCTGCTCTACGCCGTCATCGGCCTACTGAACTTCGCGATCTTCCTCAGCCTTTCGCCAAAGGTGGAGCTCGTCCACGTCGACGGCGAACGGCGCTTCCGGGGGCTCCATCGTTCGCGCGGGACGGTCGTGCGTCTCTCGGCACTGTTCGGCCTCGACGCGTTTGCCGGCGGTCTGGTCGTGCAGTCGATCGTCGCGTACTGGTTCCACATCCGCTGGGGCCTCGATCCGGCGGCGCTCGCGATCCTGTTCTTCTGGGTGAACGTGCTCTCCGGCGTCTCGCTCCTCGCCGCGGGGTGGCTCGCCGGCCGTATTGGGCTCATTAACACGATGGTCTTCACCCATCTGCCGTCGAACATTCTCCTCATGCTCGTCCCGCTCGCGCCTTCGGCGGTGGCTGCGGTGGCCCTGTTCCTCGCGCGGATGAGCATCTCGCAGATGGATGTGCCGACCCGGCAGTCGTACACCATGGCGGTCGTCGATCCGGACGAGCGCACGGCGACCGCCGGGATCACCAACGTGGCGCGGAGCGCGGCGAGCGCGGTGTCGCCGGTGCTCACCGGGTACGCCTTCAGTGTCGCCGCGTTCGGGATCCCGTTCTTCGTCGCCGGCGGACTGAAGATCGCCTACGACCTGCTCGTCTACCGGGCATTCCGCGACGTCCATCCGCCCGAGGAAATACGCTCGAAGAGATGACCCAGCCGGAAGATCGTCCGTTCCACGACAAGGCCTGGCTCCGCGCGCACCTTGAGGATGAGCGTCGCGAGGCCGATCTCCTCGCGGAGATCCGCGAGGCGATCTTCGGGGCGCAGGACGGCGTGACCAGCATCCTCGCCGTTGTGAGCGCCGTCGCCGCGGCGTCGAACGAGACCTACACCGTGCTCGTTGCGGGACTCGCCGCCACCCTGGCCGAGGTCTTCTCGATGGGCGCCGGCGAGTACATGTCGTCCAAGAGCCAGCGCGAGATCTTTCTCGCCCAGATCGCGGCCGAGCGCCAGGAGGTCCTGGAGCGGCCAGGCGAGGCCGAGGCCGAGGTCGCGTTCATGTTCGAGCGCGAAGGGCTGGATGAAGCGGCATCGAAGCGGGTCGCGGCCGAGATCGCGCGCGATCCGGCGGTCCTGTTGAAGACGATGGTCGAAAAGGAGCTCGGGCTCGCCGTGGAAGAGGGGGGCGGCCCGTTGCAAGGCGCGCTCATCCTGTCCGGCGCCTTTTTGGTGGCGGCCCTCATCCCGCTTCTTCCGTACTTCTTCCTGTCGGTCGGGAGCGCCCTCTGGGTATCCATCGGGCTCTCCGCGGTCGCGATGTTCGCGCTCGGCATCTTCAAAGCGCGCTGGACCAAGCGCAATCCGATCGTCTCCGGCCTGCAGATCCTCCTCCTGGTCGCCGGCGCGGCGATCGCCGGGACGTTCTTCGGCTCGGTGCTCCCGGGCCTGCTCGGGGTCGCCGGGATCCGGTAGCTCGGTCGCTCGTCACCGCCGGTCGGGGGCATCGGGGGCACACAGCGTGCACAGCCGGCGGCGGAGGTGCTCCGATGAAAGACCACACGCCTGCGCCGAGCGATGACCGTGAGACCGCAGAACAGAAGAGCCGCAGCGTGGATGAGCGCATCCCCGACCAGGCCACCGCACCCGTCCCCGCGGTCGATGCGCCGGGCGTCCCGACCATGCCCTACGCCGGCCTGGGGGTGTCCGCCGACCCGGTCGCGGAGGACCGTGGACCCGGCGAGGCCGCCCTCGAGAAGGAGCGATCGGCACAACGCAGCAAGATCCAGCCCGGATAGCCGGTGCTCGCGTTCGGCGGCCTCTTCGCGTTCGTAGGGCGACAGTTCGGCAAGATCCTCAGCCTCGCGTTCGCGTGGGCGACGACGGCTCTGTTCGGCCGTGTCCCCGCGAACAAGCAGCTGTTCCTCTCCGGCATGGCCGGCGCTGCGCTGGCGTGGCCGATCGTGCTGGTCGGCGTTCTCGTTCCCGGCGTCGCGACCTTTCTGTTGGCCTTCGTCACCCTGCCCAGCTGGACCGAGGCATTCGTCCGGCCGGTGATGATCGCCCTCGCGGTCATCCTCCCATTGGCGGTGGGTTTCCTGTCGACGCGCCTGCACGAGCCGACGCCGACGGGGCGTGCGCTGGCCATCGAGATCGTTCGCGGTATCCCCTACGCCGCCGGTCTGTTCGTGGTGCTGCTGTGGATGATCGTGCTCGCGCCGCTCGCGCGACTGAAGGCGCTCCTCCGGCGCTGGGAGGCCGCGCACGTGGCGATCGCGGTCCAGCCGGGAGGGTACGCGACGGTGGTCCGCGACCTCGCGGCCGCGCTCGAACGCGCGGGCCTACCCGTCACCGCCCATCCGGCGGCCTGGCCGTACGAGGTCCCGGGCAAGGTGCTGGCGTTCTTCGGCGGCTCGCGCGTCGCCGTGCTGGTGCCGGACGGGCTGACCGTTCTGCGCGGCGCGGGGATCGAGCTCACCGTCCACCCGATGGATCTCGCGCTGTCTGGGAAGAAGGGGCCACTCTCGCGGGGGCGCGCGGCGATCGCCCAGGAGCTCACCTTCACCCGCGCGAACCAGACCTGGACGAAGGAGGCGCAGGAGATCGAGGATGAGCTCGCGCGCGCGGCGCGTGGCGATGGCGAGCTCCAGCCGATCGCACGCCGCATCGCGACGATCGAGTTGGACTACGAGCAGTGGGAGATCCTGTACCGACTCCTCATGCAAGTCCGGCTGCGGACCAGTCCGGTGGAGACCGACGCGCTGGACCGGGCCCAGGCCCCCGTCCCGGCGATCGGTCAGCGGATCGCTGGGATCAGCGCGGCGATCCGGGCTCTCTGGCCGCCGCGGCGATCACCGCCGCCCCTCCCGCGCCGCTAGCCGGAGCACACTCCCGTGGTGCGACGCGTCCTGCTGGCCGCGCTGGCGGTCATCATCCTCGGCGGTCTTGGTGCGGCGGCTGCCGGCGCGATCGGCATCGGCCCGCTCGCACGTCCACTTCCGCCGGCGACGTTGTTCGTCGCGATCTCGCGGAATGACGACGAGGCTGATGCACGTGATATCGAGGTGATCGATCTCGCCGGCGGGGAGCGCCAGCTGTTCTCGGTGGATGGACGGATCACCGCGATGGCGCTCTCGGCGGATCGCCGCAGCCTGTACGTCGCGCTCGAAGGCCCCAAGCTCCTGCTGCTCGATGCGCGGACCGGCGCGTCCTTCGGTCGGGTCGATCTGGACGGCGCCGCGGTCTCGCAGCTGGTCATCGGCTCCGATGGTCGCCTCTACGCCCTCGCGGTCTCGATCGTTGGCGTCACGATCGCGCTGATCGATGTCGATGCCAAGCGTTCCGGCCCGGCACTCACCATCGGCGGCGTCGGTGCCGCCGGCGGCCGGCCGGCGGTGCTGCCCGGCGCGCTCCTCATCCCGGTCGCCGAGCCCCGGACGCTTGGGCTCGTCCGGGTAACGCTGCAGCCCTTCATCGTTGCGAACAAGACCGAGATCCCCCGGAGTGGTGGTCTTCCCGGGGCGCCGGCGGCACTCGCGCTCGGGGGCGCCGGGATGAACGCGGCGCTCGCGCCGTACGACGCTGGAGTCCGTGGCGCCCGCCTCTTCATCTTCGGTGACCCTTCCGAGCGACGCGAGAAGACTCTTGGCTTCGGCACCTTCAGCTTCACCAACCCGCGCGGGATCCTGGACATCCAGGCCCAGGCCGCGCCGAGCGCCGACGGGTCGGCGATCCAAGCCTGCGTGGGGAATTCGCGTTCGGCCCGACGCTACAGCGTCGCGGTCGCGGATCTGCTCGCGACCGAGGTCGGGACCGAGTGTGGGCAGATGACCCATGGCGACGGAGATACCGTGGTCATCGCGGCGCGCGGGCAAGCGCGGCTGATCGTCATCGACGAACACACCGGTATCACCCGGCGCACTCTCGCTCTAGCGGGTATCCCCACTCAGCTGGCTCGGTAGGCCGAAGGTACTCCCTCGCACGATGGACGATGTCGAGCCGAAGCAGCCTACGGTGAGCCCGAAATGACGATGCCTCCACCCGCACGAAGCGCCGAGTTGCCGCTCCTGATGCGCGCTGCCGAGATCCTGCTCTCCGCCGCGACCGACGAGCGCGAGGTCCTCGCGCGCGCGACCGACGTACTGGGCGACCAATTCGGCTACGACATGCGGTACATCCTGTTGTACGACCAGGAGCGGGACGAGCTCCACGTCGGCGCGGCCAGCGGGGCGAAGAGCGACAGCGCCGCACTCCCGCTCTACCGGGCGAAGGCCGACCGTGGGCTCACCGGAGCCTGCGTCCGCTCGCGCGAGATCGTCAATGTCGGTGACGTCACGAAGGATCCGCGGTACATCGCGGTGGTCGCCGATCAGGGGTCCGAGATCTGCGTCCCCATCGTCACGCGGGATGCCATCCTCGGCGTCCTATCGGTCGAATCCTCCCGAAACGATGCCTTCTCAATGCAGGATGAGCGGCTATTGGCCGCGTTCGCCGGTCTGGTGTCGCTCGCCCTGATGCACGCCCGCGAACACGCCGCACGCCGCAACGACATCGCGGAGCTGCAAGCCGTGAACGAGGTCGCGCGTCAGGCAGCGGATCTTGATCTTGACGCGACCCTCGAAACGGTCGTCGCTTCCTTCCGCCGTGTGACGACCGCGGACTCCGCTGCGGTCTACCTCTGGGACGAGACCGAGCAGCGCCTGGGGGTGGCGGCAATGACCTGGGACGAGCGGTACTACCCGGCGACTTACGAGCACGACATGCGCGAGCGTTGGCTGCGCCTGGGCGAAGGGATGGTCGGATGGTCCGCCGAGCATCGCGAGCCCGCGCTCATTGCCGACATCGCGCAGGACCCCCGCCCGCGTGCGGTGAGCGGCGTGCAGCTCGACGGAAAGGCGGCGATCGTCATCCCGCTCGTCGCTGATCAGCGGCTGCTCGGTGTCATCCGCGCGGTGAAGATCGGGCCTGGCTCATTCAGCACCGACCACTATCGCTTCGCGCAGACCCTGGCAAGCCAGGCGACGCTCGCGATATCGGCGGCGTCGGCCCATGCGGCCGTGCGGCGGCTCTCCGTCACCGACGAGCTCACCGGTCTGTACAACGCCCGACACTTCGCGACGCGTTTGCGCGACGAGGTCGAGCGTGCGAAACGCACGAGCCGCCCGCTGGCGCTCATCATCGTGGACAGCGATGCGCTGAAGATCGTGAACGATCGCTTTGGCCACGACGAGGGGAACCGGCTGCTGGTATCGATCGCCCGCACGATCCAGCAGCACGTCCGTACGAGCGACGTCGTCGCGCGCTTCGGGGGGGACGAGTTCATGGTGCTCCAGCCGGACGCCGACGCTGAGGGAGCCGCCGCCGTCGCCGAGCGCATCCGGGTGGCGATCGGAGCGCAGATCGCGCGCACCGCCGAGGGCGCGCCGGTCAGCGGGACGGTGTCGATCGGAGTCGCCGCCTTCCCGGGGACCGCTGACTCGGAGGACGAGCTCTTCCGTCGCGCCGACCGGGCCCTGTACGAGGCCAAGCGCCTGGGTAAGGACCGCGTCGTCGTCGCGTCCTAGTGGACGCGGCCGCTGCTCAGCTGTTGAAGGCGTAGAGCTCGATCGCGATCCCGTCCGGGTCGTAGAACACCAGGCCCTTCGCATTGAGCGCCGGCTCGTCATGGACGCCGTCGTTGGGGATCTTCGCCGCGTCCAAGCGTTTCTGCATCTGCTCGAGCTTCGCGACCGTCGCGACCGCGAACGAGACATGATCGAGGCCCACCCGATGCGGGTCGAACCGGCCTCCGGCCGTCGTCTCCGGCGCATCCCCGCGGATCCCCATGAGCGCGTCCCCGACCTTCACCAGGACGACCCCCTCGAGCTCGAGAGCGACTGGCAGACCGAGGACGTCGACATAGAACCGCCGGGCCCGCTGCAGCTCGGTCACCCGGATGGCCACGTGGCTGAACCCGCTGATATCGAGCATGGTCGCCTCCTTTACGCGTACCTAGACCGGCCGCGGCGTCATCATGACCTCCGCGACCGCCGGTTGGGTGACGAAAACGTCGGCGAGGCCGACCGGACGGAGCGAGTCAGCGATCCCGACGACGATGGACCGAGCCTCCTCCTGGAGGATCGCCGCCGTTCCCCCATTCCCCCGCGCCGCCTCGGCTGTTGCCAGGGAGGCCAGGATCGGCCACAGGATCCGTTTCGACCCGAGGGCCGTCGCGGTGTTGCGGGCGCGGGACAGCGTTCCGACCGCGTCCTCCAGCGCGCCGCTTCGCCGTAGGGCCTCGCCCTCGAGGTACTCGAAATCAGCGACGTACGGACGCGTGAGCGTGCGCTGCACGCTTCCCCGTGCGCGCGCCTCTTCGACGGCGCCGATGTCATCATGCCGCGCGAGCTTCAATTCGACCGCGGCGAGGCCGACGTGGGCGTGCTGGTACGCGAAGAACTCCCACTTCGTGCGGAGTGCTTCCTCTGCCTGTGCCAAGCGGGTCGCGGCGATGTCCAGCCTGCCCCGTGCGGTGGCCGCCCGTGACAGGTGACCGAAGATCCACGCGCGCGCCGAAGGGAAGCGGGCTTCGACCAACGTGCGTGTCGCCTCGAAATGCTGGTCCGCCTGTTCGTTCGCGCCGGCGATGCGATAGCACCAGCCAAGATCCCCGCCGTGCAGCGCTGTCGGCACGAGGAACCCGACGGCCTCAGCAAGCCGCAAACTCTCTTCCCATCCCAAGATCGCCGCGCCGAGGTCACCTCGCTCGAACAGTACCCAGGGCGAGGCCCCGAGGCTCATCGCGCGTCCCCAGTAGTTGCCGATGCTCTCCGCGATCCCAAGGGCTTCAGTCCAGAGCTGAGTCGCGGTGTCGTACTTGCCTTCCATGAACTCAATGTCCGCGCGGGCGGATCGGCTGTTCGCGCCGATCGGCTTATTGTCGATGGCCATCGCGAGCTCAGATGCCCGGATGGCAGCCTGCCGTGCCCGTTCGAGCAGGCCGGCCTCCCGGTACGCGCACACGATGTCGTTCCAGGTGTACATGAGCTGCTCCTGTGAGTCGGCCGCGGCCATGAGTGACTCTTCGCCCGCGGCGATCGCACGGTCGATTTGTCCCCTGCCCAGGTGGATGTGGATCCGATCGCGCTGGAGCTCGGCGATCAGCGTCTGGTCGTGGCGAGCGCGCGCGATCTTCAGCGCGGCCTCGATCAGGACATCGGCGCGTTGGGCGTCGAAGCGTGTCGTCGGTGTGCGGTAGATCGTCGCCTGACGAGCGAGCGCCTCGGCTCGCAGGCGGTCATCGCCGCGCTCCGCAGCGACGTGTTCGAGGGCCTCATATGTTGCGATCGCGTCGTCGTAGGCACCGCGCAGCTCGAGCGCGCGTCCGCGCGCGAGGTAGAGATGCTCAAGCCGCTCGGTGTCGCTCTGCTCGTGAAGCCCGATCTCGATGGCCAGCGCGTAGTGACTTGCCGCCTGCTCCGTTGCGTACAGGGCAAGTGACCGGTCCCCCGCGACGATGCTCCACCGCAAGGCCCCCGCCCGGCGCGGCCGAAGCGTGTCCTCGTCGAGCCGGAGCTCGTTGCTCAGCAGGTACGACTGCGCCGCATGGTGGGCCAGGAGCTCGCTGAATTCGTCGCGGCGATCGGACACCTCGGCCTCGAGCTGTGCCCTGACCCGGTCGTGGAGCGTCGCCCGATCGGCCTTCGCCAACGATCCATAGGCAATGTCCCGGATCAGCAGGTGCTTGAAGCGCAGCGAGCGCCCGGATGGATCGTTCCGATCGACGACGAAGAAGCCCTTCCGGATGAGCGCCTCCGGCGCCGCTCCGACCTCACCATCGAGAGCGATGAGGGTATCCAGGGGGAAATGCTCGCCGATGACGCTCGCCCGCTGCAGCGTGGTCTTCTCGATCTGGGGCAACCCGTCGAGTCGTGCCGCGACGACCGACTGGATCGACTCGGGAAGCGGCAAATCGGTGACCCTACGCAATGACCGCCATCGTCCATCAGCGAACTCGAGATGCCCGGCTTCGATGAGCATCCGCACAAACTCCTCGCAAAAGAGGGGATTGCCGGCCGATCGTTCGGCAATGAGCTCGGCGACCCCGGGCGCGATGTCAGCGATCCCGAGGAGCCGCTCGAGGAGCGTTCGGGTATCGGCGCTCCCGAGCGGCTCGATCTGGATCAAGGTCGCGTTCGATCTTCCGGCCGCCCACGACGGGTCACGCTCCAGGAGCTCCGGCCGGGCGACGCAGATGAGGACCACCGGCACCGTGCTGGACCGATCGGCCAGCTGCCCCAGGACATCGCGCACCGCGGCCTCGGCCCACTGGAGGTCGTCGATCACGATCACCAGGAGCCCGAGCGCCGCGACGGCCCCGAGGTACTGCTGGACGCCCCAGCTGAGCTCAACCGCGATCCGTTCGGGCGGGACGTTCGGAAGGGCCGCGACGGCCGGCTCCAAGCCGAGAAGGAGCGCGATCCGCGAGCGGACCGCGGTCAGGAGTTCGCCGGTGAAGAGCGCGGCGAGTCGCGTGTCGAGCCGTTCGAGCGCCTTGCCCCGGTCATCGGCGGTCGTGATGCCGGCATCCTCGCGGATCAGTTCCATCAGCGGCCAATACGTGATCCCCGCTCCGTAGGCGAGGCAACGGCCGCGCAGGATGCGGGTCCGCTGGTGCTGGCCAAGGCGAGCCAAGAGCTCGGCGACAAGACGCGACTTGCCCACCCCGGCGTTGCCGACGACGCTCACGAGGTATCCGGTGCGCTCCTCGGTGGCCCGATCGACGCTCTCCTCGAGCTGGCGTAGCTCACGCGCCCGCCCGACGAGCGACGCCAGGAAGGCCGGCGGGCCTCGGTGCGACCCCTGCACCGCGCTCCTCGCCTGTAGGGCCCGGAACGCTGGCACCGGCTTGGGTTTCCCTTTGGCCACGATCGCCTCGCGCGGCTCGTAGGCGATCGCGTCGCGGGTGAGGCGCTCGGTCAGCGCGCCGACGACCACCTCACCGGGCTCCGCTCCGGACTGCAGGCGCGCGACCACATTGACCGCGTCACCGGTCACGAGGAACTGGCGCTCCTCCGCGCCGCCTCCGGTCACGACCTCGCCGGTGTTCACCCCGACCCGGAGCGCAAGCTCGATCCCGAGATCCTGGTTGAGCTCGGCGATCGCGTCGCGCATCGCGAGCGCGGTCCGGACAGCGCGCTCGGCATCGTCCTCGTGCAGCAGCGGGACGCCGAAGACGACCATCACCGCGTCACCGATGTACTTCTCCACGGTGCCCCCATGGGTCTCGGCGATGGCCTTCATCCGCCCGAAATACCGGGCCATCGAGCTGCGGACGAACTCGGGATCGTGCTGGGCACCCCAGGCCGTCGACCCCACGACATCGGCGAAGATCAGGCTTACGAGCTTGCGCTCTTCAGGCACCGCCAGATTGTGCGCTTGGCGTTGCCCTTCTCGACTACCCTCGGCGCGATGGACGGCCCGGATCCCCGCGTCCCCTTCCCGCCGATGGAGGCTGAGCTCGTCGAGCAGCTTCCGACCGGGGACCGGTGGCAGTACGAGCCGAAGTGGGACGGTTTTCGCGGCGTGCTCGAGAACGCCTCCGGCGAGCTGCGCCTCTGGAGCCGCAATGGCCGGCCGCTGCTGCGCTATTTTCCCGAGCTCCGCGCGCTCGGCGAGCTGCTGCCGCCAGTCTCCGCCCTCGATGGCGAGATCGTCATCCAGCGCGATGGCGTGCTCGATTTCGACGCGATGCAGCAGCGGCTGCACCCGGCGGAGAGCCGGATCCGGAAGCTCGCCGCCGAGACGCCCGCGACCTTCGTGGCGTTCGACGTCCTGCTCTGGAATGGCGCCGCCTTCGCTGAGCTGCCGCTCCGCGAGCGCCGGCCGTTGCTCGAGCGACATGCCGCCGCGTTCACCCTGTCGCCAAAGACGACCGATCCGGCGGTCGCGGCGCAGTGGCTCGCCCGGCTCGAGGTGATCGGCCTCGATGGCGTGATCTGCAAGCGGCTCGACCTTCCCTACAGACCAGGGTCGCGCGAGGCGGTGATGAAGGTGAAGCCGCACAAGACCTGCGACTGCGTCATCGTTGGGTACCGAAGCAACGGGAAGCGCATTGCGACGCTGCTGCTCGGGCTGTATGACGACGACGGCACGCTCGATTTCGTGGGACACACCTCCGGCATCACCGGCACGCTGCAGAAGGATCTGCAGCTGCGTCTGCCGCCGCTGGTCGAGCCTGATCAGCGCGAGCATCTGGGCGCCGGGCGGACCCCCGGTGGGGAGAGCCGCTGGAGCCGGGGGAAGGAGCTGGATTGGACCGCGGTGCGGCCGGAGCTGGTCTGCGAGGTCCGCTACGACAAGATGGAGGCGGACCGCTTTCGGCACGGGACGCGCTTCCTACGCTTCCGCCCGGACAAGGAGCCAACGGAATGCCGCTGGACCCAGGTGCGTCCGACCGTCGAGCCGGGCGACCCAACGCTCGGGGCGCTCCTCGCGTAGGATTCGCGCCGGTGACAACGACGCGGGTATTGGTGGTCGACGACCACGAGGACATCCGGAAGACCCTGACCGTGGCGCTCGACGATGAGGGCTACGAGGTGCGCGCCGCGGCGAACGGCCAGGAAGCGCTCACCGTCCTCGACGAGTGGACCCCCAACGTGATCCTGCTCGACCTGATGATGCCGGTGATGGATGGCTGGGCGTTCCGCAAAGAGCAGCTTCGTCGCCACGAGGGCGACGCCGCGCCGGTGGTCATCCTCTCCGCCGCTGGCGATCTCGAGACCCACCGCGCCGCGCTCGCTGCCGCCGCGGTCATCCCCAAGCCGTTCGACATCGATCGCGTCGTGGAGACCATCGCCGCGGTCTGTTGACTACCGGCCCGGCGCGACGTCCGTTGGTGGCTTGAGACCGAGCGCAGCGAAATGCGGGAGCAGGCTCACCGGCGCATCCCACATCCCGGCGGTGAGATCCCCGACCGTGGCGACCCGCTCGCGCATCGTCTCGAGGGTGAACGCCGCCGGATCGACCTCGGCCACTTCGGCCCAGCGCAGCGGCGCTGAAGCCCGCGCATCAGGGGTGGGCCGGATCGAGTAGGCGCAGGCGATCGTTCGGTCACGCGCGTTCTGCCCGAAGTCGACGAACACCCCGGTGCGGTCGGCGACCTTCCAGGTCGTCGTCGCGATCTTCGGCACACGCCGCTCGACCTCCTGCGCGAACGCCTTGGCGAACCGGCGCACCTCGGGGAATGGGAGCTCGCGCCGGATCGGCGTGAGGATGTGGATCCCGGTCGAGCCCGAGGTCTTCGGGTAGCTCGGGAATCCCAGCTCGTCCATGAGCTCCTTGACCACGAGCGCGATCTCGCGGACGTGCGCGAAGGGATCGCCGACGCTCGGGTCGAGGTCGACGAGCAGGTAATCCGGGCGCTCGAGGTCATCGATCCGGGAGCCCCAGGTATGCAGATCGATGCACCCGAGGTTCGCGATCCAGGCGAGACCCGCGGCGTCGTTGATGACCGGGAAGTCGGCGCTACGGCCGCTGGGGAAGCGGATCTCGAACGTCTCGAGCCACTCGGGGTGGGGCTGGGGGACGCGCTTTTGATAGAAGAATTTTCCGTCGACACCGTTCGGGTAGCGCAGGAGCTGCATCGGCCGCTGCCTGACATGCGGGACGATCGCGGGAGCCTGGTCGACGTAATACCGGACGAGATCGCCCTTGCTGAGATTTCGCTCAGGGAAAAAGACCTTCTCCTGATTGGTGAGAGCCACGTCCTTACCGGCGATACGCACGTATCGAGGATGGCGCATATTCGTCGCGACAGCGAGAGGAGGCCGACCATGATCCGGCGTTTGATCAATCCCGTGCTCGACAAATGGGACTGGGCCGACGGGCTGGGCAAGTTCTACAAGGCGGTCGACGGGGTCATCCTGCGGCCGCGCATCCTTCGGGATTTCCTTCACGGGACCTGGCTCGGGCACCCGCTCCACCCGCTCCTCACCGACGTGCCGATCGGCGCGCTCACCATTGCGCTCATCCTCGACCTGCTCGGGATCGTCGACGGTGCGAACTGGGCCACGCTCATCGGGTTCGCCGGGCTGATCGCCGCAGCCTTTGCCGGGTTCGCCGACTACCAGTACACCGACGGTAAATCTCACCGCTACGGCGCGATCCACGCCTCCTTCATGCTCCTGGCGATCGCGTTCTACCTGTTCTCGCTCGCCGTGCGCTACGGCTACACCGCGGGTACCGCGTACCACGCGACGGTCACCGCGGCCCTCGGCTACGCGATGATCGTGTTCGGCGCGTACATCGGCGGCGACCTCGTATTCACCCTCGCCAACCAGGTCGACCGACACGCCTGGCGCGGCGGCGGGCAGAAATGGACGCCGGTCGAGACCGGCGAGCTGCCGGAGGGCCTGCCGACGAAGGTGAAGGCCGGTACCCAGACGCTCGTGCTTGTTCGGACCGGCGACACGATCCACGCCCTCCACGACACGTGCGCACATCTTGGCTGTTCGCTTTCTGACGGCAAGGTCGTTGGAACGGCGATCGAGTGCCCCTGCCATGGCTCGCAGTTCGACCTGGCGAACGGTCACGTCATCCACGGTCCCGCGGTCTACGACCAGCCGCGGTACGAGGTCCGGCAGGCCGAGGGAAAGATCGAGGTCCGCCGGGTCTAGCCGGATGCCTCTCGTCTTCGCCGCGATCGCGCCACACGGCGGCATCGCGATCGCCGAGGCGTGTACGCCGGAGCAGCGCGATCTCGCCGCGGTGACGCGGAGCGGGATGGAGGAGCTCGGCCGTCGCTTCGCGGCGGCGCGGCCGGAGGTCGCGATCGTGCTCACGCCGCACAACATCCACGTCGAAGGCGCGATGGCGGTGGTCACCGCGGGATGGGTCGCTGGCGCCCTCGAAGGATCCCCGGACGTGGCCCTGCGGGTGCCGACCGATCGCAGGCTCGCGACCGCGGTCGCCGACGCGCTCGGGACCGCGGGCATTCCGGTCGCCCGCGTGAGCTACGGCGCGAACGACGCACCTGCGGCGACGTTCCCGATGGACTGGGCGGTGCACGTCCCGCTCTGGTTCATGGGCGGCCGAGCCCACCCGCCGGTCGCCGCCGTCGTCATCGCGCCCGCCCGAGACCTCTCATTCGAGCAGCACGTCGCCGCTGGGCGGGCCATCGCCCGGGTCGCCGCCGCGTCACCGGCGCGGATCGCGCTCATCGCGAGCTGCGATCACGGGCACGGCCACGACCCGGACGGTCCCTATGGCTTCACCCCAAGATCGCGGGAGTTCGACGACGCTGTCGTCGAGTTGGTAAAGGCCGACGACCTCTCCGCGCTGCTCCAAATGCCGCCCCCGCTCCCGGTGGAGGCGAAGGCCGACAGCTACTGGCAAATGCTCATGCTCCACGGCGCGCTCGGTGCCGGCTGGCGCGGCGAGCTGCTCTCCTACGAGGCCCCGACCTACTTCGGGATGCTCTGCGCGGCGTACGCCCCCGTCAGCTGACGGAGCCGATCGTGGTCCCCGCCAGTCCGGCGGCGACGGTGGTGTGCGGCGCGGCGTCCCGGATGAGCGCGGTGGGGAAGCGGCGGGCGAGGAGCGTACGGGCCGCGGGGATCGCGCTCGAACCGCCGGTACAGACGATCTCGGCGATCTCCGTCGCGGCGATGCCGGAGCGGTCGAGGACCTGCGTGATCGCCGTGTCGATCCTGGAGAGGAGCGGCGCGATCGCCAGCTCGAACCGCCGGCGCGCGGCCATCTGGTCGATGTCCACGGCGCCGCGGTGAAAACTGAACAGGCTGAGCTGCTCGACGGAGAGCGCGCACTTGGTGCGGTCGACCGCGGAGAAGATCTCGAATCCGAGCTGAAGCTCGATCGCGCTCCGGAGCGCGGATAGCTCGCGCTCCGGAGCGCCCGCCCGGACCAGCTCATCGAGCGCGTCGAGGATCGGCTTCTCGTTCAGCGCGGACAGCGCGCGCCAATCGTTGATCGCGTGCGTGATCGATCGCGGGAGGCCGAGCCGTTTCGGCCCCCAGGTCTTGCCCTCGCCGAGGTGCGGGGCGACGAGCTCGTCGATGAGGAGCTGGGTGCAGCGATCGCCGGCCACATCCGCGCCGCTCGTCCCGAGGATCACCAGGCTTCCCGCATCGCGGTGGGCGACCGCGAGGTCGAGCGTGCCGCCGCCGAAGTCGAACACCAGGCAATTCCGGCTCGTTACCCCGGCGGCGTGCGCCGCTGCGATCGGCTCGGGGACGAAGCGGAGGCGCTGCAGGCCGGCCAGGCGCGCCGCTTGCTCAAGCCGGCCCTGTGCGCGCTCTTCGACCTCGGCCCCGCCGACGAACTCGACCGGCCGACCGACGACGGCCTCTACCGGCTGCTCTCCGGTGAGCTCCGCGATGCGCCGCAGCATCGCCTCGAGCAGGAGCGCGATGAGGTCCTCGAGGCCGCGTTCGTCGCCAAACACGTTCGTCGGCACCAGCAGCGGATCGCCGAGGAACGTCTTCAGTGAGTGGAACAGCCGGCCCGGCGCGCCGGTGTCGGTGAAGATGCGCGCCTGGACGGGTGCGCGACCGGGGACCGAGGTAGCCACGGTGGTCGCGAGGACCTGCTCGGTACGTCGGACGGGGCCGCGCTCCCGATTGTCGGCGAGGAACCGGTCGATCGCCGCCCGCCCGACAGTCGCGCTCCCATCACGGCGGATGTACAGGACGCTCGGCATCGTCTCGCCGGCGATCGGATCGAGCGGGAGCACCCGCACCCGGGTCCCTTCAGCAACCGCGACGGTGCTGTTCGAGGTGCCGAAGTCGATGCCGAAGCGCAGGGTGCCCATCGTCTACAGGATGAGGCCATGACCCCCACCGGCGCACGCCCGACCATCGTGCTTGCGGACGACGACCCCGCGGTCGCCGCGCTCGTCGCCGACACCCTTCGGGCGGACATCCCGGCCGACGTCGTCGTTGTGGAGAACGGCGCGCTGGTGGTCGACGCGGTCATCGACAGCGCCGCCGCGCTCCTGATCCTCGATATCTCGATGCCCGGCGCCAGCGGTATCGACGTCTACGACGTCGTGCGCAACCACGCCGCCGTTGGAACGACCCCGGTGCTGTTCATGACCGCGGAGCCGGAGGCCGGGCTGGCGACCGTGGCCGGGAACGGGCGCCGCGATGTCATCGCGAAGCCGTTCGATCTGGACGAGCTCGTCCGCCGGGTGCGCGCGCTGCTTCCTGGCTGAGTGGAGCCCGGGACGGGGTGGGCTGCGGCCGGGATGACCGCGCTCAGAACGGCGGCCAGGGGATGACCATCCGGTAGCGGTCAGGCAACGGAAAACACTCGTCGGCGATCAGCGCGTCGATCCGTCTTGCGAGCGCCAGCAGCTCCGCCCGCGCAAGCAGCGCGCCGAGGTCGTCACCGAGCGCGCCGTCGAGCGCCGCGCGGGTCCGGCGCAGCAGCGCGAGCTCGCTCTCCATGAGCGGCTGGCCACGCCAGCCCCAGAGGATCGTCCGGAGCTTCGGCTCGGCAGCGAAGCAGATCCCGTGATCGACCCCATACACCTGCCCGTCCGGGGTGGGGATGATGTGGCCGCCCTTACGGTCGGCGTTATTCACGATGGCGTCGAACACGGCCATCGTCCGCAGCCGTGGATCGTCGTCGTTCACCATCGCGATGATGTCGGCGAGCGGGTCGAGATCGATCCACAGCTGGGCCATGCCCGGCCCGTACGGTCCAGTCTCGCGGAAGACGGTCGGCGGGACGATGTCCCAGCCGCACAGATCGGAGACGAGGAACGCGGCACGCTCGCGTTTCCCGAGCGTCCCGTCGGGGAAGTCGTCGAGCGGCCGCTCGCCGCGCACCGGCTTGTACACGCAGGTCCGCACGTCCGCGCCCAAGGTCACCGTGCCGAGGAACGTCGCGTTCGAGGCCTGCACGATGCGGCCTTCGATCCGGAGCTCGCCCCCGTGCAGCAGGGCGAGGGCCGCCCCGTGTGGCGCGTCGTCCATCGCTCCAGTCTGACGGCCCGATACTCGATCCGTTGCGCTCGCAGGTGGCGGTCATCGGTGCCGGTGCGAGCGGGCTGGTGACGGCCCGCTGGCTCGTCGCCGCCGGGATGGACCCGGTGGTGTTCGAGCGATCGCGCGGCATCGGTGGCCTCTGGCGGCCGGATGATGGCCTGGCCTACCCGTCGCTGCGGACGAACACCTCCAAGCAGAAGACCGCGTTCAGCGATCTGGCCTTCGACGCGGCACTACCGGATTTCCCGGACCGGGCCGCGGTGCTCGGCTATCTCCAGGCGTATGCCTCGCGCTTCGAGCTCCTTCACCGGATCCGCACCGGCGCACCGGTCCGCGCCGTCGCGCCGCGAGGTGACGGCTGGGACGTGGACGGGGAGCCGTTCCAACGGATCGTCGTCTGCACCGGGCTCTTCAGCCGGCCGGTCCTGCCGGAGCTGCCCGGCGCAGAGCGGTTCGACGGCCCGATCATCCACACCGCCGCATACCGCGGACCCGAGCCGTACCGTGGCCGCGCGGTCGTGATCGTCGGCGGCGGATCGAGCGCTGCCGACGTTGCTCGCGAGCTCGTGGGCGTCGCCAGCGCGGTGCACCTTGCCCTCCGCGGAACGGTGACGTTCACCCCGCGGACCTATCGCGGGCGCCCGTTCGACCATCGCGCGACGCGCCTGGTGCGCGCCCTTCCGTCTCCCCTCCGTACCTGGCTGCGCCGCCGTGCGATCGCCGACGAATACCGGCGCCAGGGCGCACCCGAGGAGCCGCCGTTCGGTCCACGGACCACGCCCGGCGCCGACATCCTCGGCCTCATCGCCGCAGGACGGATCATGCTGCGGCCCGCGCTCGCCGGACTGGAGCCGGGGGTCGCGCGCTTTGCCGACGGGAGTAGCGCGCCCGCCGATGCGATCATCTGCGGCACCGGTTACGCCGCCGAGTTCCCGTTCCTTCCGCCCGATCTTCCCGGTCGGGTCGGTGATGCGCTGGCGCTCTACCGCCTGGTGTTCCCGCCGGACGCGGAGCGCATCGCGTTCGTCGGTCTGTCGCGGGTGAACGGGCCGGTGTTCCCGATCGCGGAGATGCAGGCCCGCTGGGTCGCCGCGCTGTTCGGCCGACGGGCTCGCCTTCCCGCGCCGGAGGCGATGCGCGCCGAGATCCGCGCGCGCGTCGACGCCGCGCGCCGTCGCGGCACCGATCCGATGCGGGTCGAGCTCCTCGATTATCTGGATGAGATCGCCGCGCGGATCGGCGCACGCCCTTCGCTCCTCCGTCATCCCGGCCTGCTGGTGGCTCCGGTCCGCGCGGCCGATTACCGCGCGGGCGAGCGCCGCGAGCAAGTGCGACACTGACCGCGTGGACGCCAAAAGCCTCGCCGCCGAGCTTGGTCCGAAAGTGCGCGCGCTGCTGCCCGCGGTACGCGCCGATCTGGAACGCCTGATCCGCGTGCCGTCGATGAGCGCGGCCGGCTACGACGCCGCGCCGGTGCGCGAGTCGGCCCGTATCACCGCGGAGATCCTGCGGGCCGCCGGCGCCGAGGTCCGCATCCTGGAGCGTCCGGGTGCGCATCCTGCGGTCGTCGGGCGCGTGGCCGGCCCGGCCGGCGCGCCGACGGTGCTCCTATACGCGCACCACGACGTCCAACCGCCTGGGCCGCGCGACCGCTGGGCCTCCGATCCGTTCGAGCCCGTTGAGCGCGGCGGCCGCCTGTTCGGCCGCGGCAGCTCCGACGACAAGGCCGGCATCGTCGCCCACGCGGCGGCCATCCGCGCCTGGGACGGCAAGCCTCCGGTGAACGTCGCGCTCTTCATCGAGGGCGAGGAGGAATCCGGGTCGGATCATCTGGGCGACTTCCTCGCCGCGGAGCACGCGCTCCTCGACGCCGACGCGGTCGTCATCGCCGACTCGGGGAACTGGCGCGTCGGCGAGCCTGCGATCACAACGACGCTGCGCGGCAATGTGCTCGTCACCGTCGAGGTCCGCACCGCTGACCACGCCGTACACAGCGGCGAGTACGGCGGCAGCGTGCCGGACGCGAACATGGCGCTGGTCCGACTCCTCGCGTCGCTCCACGACGACCGCGGCAGCGTTGCCGTGAAGGGCCTGCGGAGCGGGGACGCCGATCCGCTCGACCTCACCGAGAAGGAGCTGCGCGGCTGGATCGGCACCCGCCCGTCGGTCGAGCTCATCGGCACCGGATCGCTCACCGGGCGCCTCTGGCAGCAGCCCTCGATCTCGATCACCGGCATCGACGCGACAAGCGTTGCCGAATCTTCGAACACGCTCTGGCCGGTCGCGCGGGCGCGGATCAGCATGCGCATCCCACCGGGCCAAGCGGCGAAGGCGGCGCAGGACGCACTGGTCACGCACCTCGAATCGCACGCACCCTGGGGGGCCGAGGTCCAGGTCACGCGGGAATCACGGGGGGAAGCGTTCGTCTCCGCGGCGGCGGGACCGGCCTACCTGGCGATGCGCGCCGCGCTGGGCGCGGCCTGGGAGCGCGACGCGATCGACATCGGCATGGGCGGGAGCATCCCGTTCCTCTTCGACTTCGCGCGCATCTTCCCCAAGGCTGCGCTTCTGGTGACCGGGGTCGCCGATCCCGCGTCGAACGCCCATTCCGAGAATGAGAGCCTCGATCTTCGCGAGCTCGAGCGTGGCTGCCTGGCCGAGGCGGTGTTCCTCGGTCTGATGGGTCTGATGGGTCTTCCGGGGGCCTCAGCGGGAGCCTCAAAGGCGGCCGAGCGCCGCTGATGCTCCGCGCGATCCTCGCGCTGCGCTGTCCGCGCTGCCGCCGCGGCCGCCTCTTTCGCGGGTTGATCACGATGGACGCGAGCTGCGCGGTCTGCGGGCTGGTGTACGAACGCGAGCACGGGTATTTCGTCGGCGCAATGGCGATCAGCTACGGCCTGGCGGTCGTCGTGCTCGGCTCGTTGTTCTTCGTCTTCGCGCTCGGCTTCCACCTGCCGCTCGAGGGTTCGCTCCTTGCCGCAGGCGTGGCGTTCCTCTTCACCGTGCCGTTCGTGTTCCGCTACGCGCGCTCGCTCTGGATCCATCTCGA
>JAYVCA010000015.1:0-14419 GCA_043750135.1 Chloroflexota bacterium
GACTTCGTCACCGTGTTCGTCGATGGCGAAGATGTCCGCTTCCTCGAGCCTGCCGCACCGATCCCTGCCACCGCGGTCATCGAGATCCTGCCGGCGATGTCCGGAGGCCGCTGAGCCGGCACCCCAGCCCGGGATCGGCTGGTTCGATGCAGTTCGGTCCCGGGAGGAAGAGCGGCCTACAGCACGGGGTGCATGAGCTCGAGCGCCGTGGCCGCGGCTGCGGCGGCCTCTTTGTATTCCCCGCGCGCGCTCAGCGCGGCGAAGCGCAGCTCGTGCGCTCGCGCAAGCTGTCGCCGGCCGTGCGGATCGAGCGCCACGGTCGCCTGCGCGAATGCGCGGCGCACATCGGCGAGGGACGCCGCGGAAGCCGCGATCGCCTGGGCGCGCACGAGGAGGCTGAGCGCCTTGCAGCGCGCGGACGCCCCGGCCAGCTCGCTGCTCGCGTCGGCCATCCGGATCGCGTCCGCGGTGTTCCCCCGGGCCAGTTCGAGCTCAGCCTTCGTCTGGAGGACGTAGCCAAGGAGCGGCTGGTCACTGCGCTGGACCGCCGACCGCTCGGCTTTTGCGAGCGCGTCCTCGGCGCGGTCGAACTGCCGCCGCTGGATGCAGATCCAGCCGATCGTGTTCCAGCTGGACCCGACCATCGCGTCCAGCTCCAGCTGCTCATAGGCACCGAGCGCGCGGCGCGCGAAGTCGAGTGCCGCGTCGTAATCCCCTTGCTCCTGCCGGGTGACGGCAAGGCTCTCGTACAGCGCCGCGATAGCGCGGGTATCGGTGACGTCCTGGGCGAGCGCCTTCGCGCGTTCGGTGCGGATGTCCGCGGAGCCGTAATCGCCGAGCGTGACGTAGATCGTCGCGATGAACGCGGCGAGCTGCAGCTCGAGCGTGCGGTCAACGACGCTGCCGTTCTGGATCGCGCGCTCGCATTCGAGGGCGAGGCTCAGGGCCTCGATCCGCTGCTCGAGATGGCTGTGCACCCGGGCCAGATCGAAGAGCGTGCGCACGGCGAGCTGGGTATGTCCGGCGGCACGGAATCCGCGGAGCGCCGCGTCGAACTCGATCACCGCGTCGGGCCACTTTCCGGAATCCAGCAGCGCCCGCCCGCGGATGCGCTGGACCCGGGCGTCGAACGGGCTCTGGCCGGTGGTCTGCAGCTGCCGGGTGAGCTCGAGCGCGGACGCGGGCCGGCCACCGCGGAGTTCGGCTTCCGCGCGGAGGAGCATGACCTCGCGGGCCTTGTCGCCGCCGGGTCCCGCCGCGAGCAGGTCGGCGACCGTTGTGCCAAGCCGTCCGGCAATGATCTCGGCGGCGCGGAGCGACATCCGCGTCCGGCCGGTCTCGACGAGGCTGATGAAGCCCTTGGTGAAGTCGTCGCCGGCTACCGAGCCCTGGGTCATGCCGCGCGCCAGGCGCAGGGCGCGGACGCGCTCGCCGGGTCGCGGATCGACGGGACCCTTGGCCTTCTGGCGGACGATGCGGGCCCGTGGTTTAGCGATCCGTTGCATCTACTAGACCTCCAGCGCCAGTTCAGTATATTGACCGGACCCGACGCCGCCGCGACGGCGGCGGGAAGGGCGCGTTCCGTACCCCTCCCGCCGCGCGTCCGCTAGCAGCCGTCGCCCGGAGGACAGGGCCCGGCCGCGGTCATCGTGGCCAGGGCGAGCGAGACGATCACGAGGACCAGCGGCGCGAGGGATAGGTACGCGAACAGCCGATGCTGCATCGATGCCTCCCGGTCGTGACCGCGAATTTGTTTTGCCAGCGGTCAAGCGACACAGGGCACAGCCTAGTATCACTAGGTGTCGGTTAACTCAGCGCGATCTCGCCCGGCCACGGTGCTCGTCGTCGACGACAGTGCGAGCGTCCGCGAGGGGGTGTGGGCCCTCGTCTCGGGCGAGCCGGCGCTGCGGTTGGTGGGCGCGGCGGCGAACGGTACGGAGGGCCTCGAGCGTGCCCGGGCGCTGCGGCCGGATCTCGTCGTGCTCGATCAGGAGATGCCCGGCCTGACCGGGATCGAGGTGCTCCGCGAATTGCGTCGGACGCTACCGGGGACGCAGGTCGCGCTGTTCACGATGTCGCTGCAGGTCGAGGGACAGGCGCTGGCACTCGGTGCCGCCGCGGTGGTCTCCAAGGAGGACCCCGGGCTTCTGCTGGCGACTCTGCGGCGCCTGGCTCGCGAGATCGGTCCCGTCGGACCGGATGCTCGCGACGGCCACCGGGATGCGCAGGAGCGGATGGGCCGCTAGACCGTCCGCCCGGTCGTCCTACGATGAGCCATCGTTGGAAACTCCTCTCCGACGCCGTAGCATGACCGTGTGCGGCTGGACGATCCCGAGCGGCAGATGAACCTGATCCTCGTCGGCATCTTCGTCGGCATCCTGGCCGTCGGGGCGTTGATCCTCTGGTTGCTCTACGGAGCGCGGACCTGATGGACGGGCGAGGCGTACACGTGGGTACGATGGAGATGAACACCCTTTTCAGCTTGCTTCAGGCGCCGCGCGCCCAGGCCTTGGGAGTGGCGGGCGCCGTCGGAGCGTTCCTCGCCGTCGCGATCCCGACCGCGGTCTGGCCGAATCCGTTCTTCGTCCGGATGACCCCGGTGCGCCCGCTCGACTACCTGTTTCTGGGCGTGACCGCCGTGGGGGCGGGCCTTCTCGCGGCCACCTACGCTCGACCGAGCGACGCGGAGGCGCAGCGGGGGATGTTCGGTGGGCTCCTCGCGTTCCTGGCGATCGGCTGCCCGATCTGCAACAAGCTCGTGGTCCTCATGCTCGGCGTCTCCGGCGCGCTCACGTACTTCGAACCGCTGCAGCCCATCTTGGGGGTCCTTAGCATCGTGCTCCTCGGGACCGCTCTCGCAGCACGTCTCCGCGGCATCGAGCGCTGCGCGCTCTGACGCTACGTTCCGAGGCGAGAGACGAGGTCTCGGTACGATGCCGGGGCGTGCGGGCCCGACGGCTGAAAACGGCTGGGGTCTGTGCGGGCGCCGCGTTGGTGGCCACAACGGCGTGTGCCGCGTCCCGCCTGGTCGCACCGGCACCGACGCTCACCATCCCGTCCCAGACCTTCGTGGTGCGCGGCGAGATTCCGGGAGGGCTTGTCGAGTTCGTGGTGCCGCCGGCGAAAGTGGCGGGCCATCCGGTCGACTTCCCCGTGACCGTGCGCGCGACCGAAGCAGCGACCATTGAGGGGCCGATCCGAACCGAGGTCCGCTTTACCGCGAGCAGCCAGGACATCCTCATCCGTCTCATCCCCGCATCTGCCGCGCCGTCAGTGACGGTCGCCCGCGGAATGGCACGGTCAATCGTCATCAGGTGGGACGGGCGGACTGACGACGGCGAGATCGCGCAGCCCGACGAATATGTCCTGGTACTGCGCTTCCGCATCAGCGACCGCACGGTGACCGAGAGCGGCACCGGTCTCGCCTTCAGCGTCTTACGGTAGCGCGGCTCAGCGCACGTTCACGATCATCGTCAGGCCGCCGCCGCCCTGCTCCTCGGCGCCGTTGTTCGTGATGTGATCGGCGATGTGGCAATGGAACAGCCACTTTCCCGGTGCGCGAGCGGTGAACTCCACGTCGTAGCGCTCGCCCGGTCCGACGAGGACCGTGTCCTTGGTGAGTCGTGCGCCCTCGGGGACGGGATGGCCGTCGGTGGCGACGATGACGAAGGGCTGGCCGTGCAGATGCATCGGATGGATGAACTGGCCGGAGCCGACGATGTTCAGGCGCACGCGGTCACCGACCTTCACGTCGATGCTCTCGGTCGCGGGATAGCTCTTGCCGTTGATGGTGAAGAAGTTGGGGAATGCGCCCATCTGATTCATGGAGGCACGTGTCTCGCCGCTCTGCGGATCCACGTTCCACTCGGCCAGCATGATCGTGCGCTCGACGGCGTAGCCGGTGCGGCCTCCGGCGGGTTCGATGATGAGCGGTGCGGTGAGGCCGACGCTCTGCTGGCGATCGGAAGCGAAATGGGTGTGATAGAAGAACGTGCCGGCCGGCTTCGCGTTGAACTCGTAGGTGAAGGTCTGGCCTGGCGCGATCGGCTCCTGGGTCACGCCGGCCGCTCCATCCTGGCTGTTGTCGATCTCGAGGCCGTGCCAGTGGATGCTCGTGGGCTCGGGCAGGCGATTCGTGACCAGGACGCGGATGCGATCGCCCTCGGTCACCCGGATCTCCGGCCCCGGCACGGTGCCGTTGTAGCTGTACGCCCCGACGGTGACGTTCGGCAGGATGGTCCAGCGGACCGGCTCCACGCTTAGCGTGAATTCCTTCGTTCCGGCCACGACCGTCGGCACCAGACGCTGCCCGCCGCGAGCCTCGAGTGGCTGGGTTTTGGCGCCGCGGGTGTCGATCGGCCGCATGTCCATGCCCATCGACAAGCCGCCCATCCCGTTCATCCCGTTCATCCCGCCACGCATCGAAAGGTCGCCGAATCGACCCGCGACAAGGATGCCCGTGGTGAGGAGCGCGAGCGTGATCGCGGCGACCACGCCGATCGCCAGCGGCTGTGGCCGTGTCCCTTTCGTCTTCATCGCCATTACATCTTCATCGCACTGCCGGCGGGCATCACGTGCTCACCGGTGCGCTGTGTCGCGAGCTTCTGCTCGGTCTTCCGATCGTGGCCACCTCGCCCGAGGGCCCGATCGGTCCCCATCCCGTGCTTCAGTCCGGTCCGCACCAGCCACCAGTTCACCGGGAAGGCGATGAGCGCGCCGACGGTGAGGGCGAGCGACATGATCCCCCAGAACTGGAAGCCCGTGGGCTCCATCCCGCGGGGATCGCGGGTCATCAGTACGACCATCACCGGGATCATCCCGGCCATCACGGCGTTCATCGAGAGCCACTCCGGCAGGATCGTGCGCCGCACCGCCGTGGCGTAGTCGCCCCCGAGCATGTCTTTCATGAACAGTGCCTGGAACACGAGCAGCCCGAACGCGAACCCCGCGACGTACTCCACGACCAGATCGAGGCCCATCGGCAGACCGAGCGTTGCGGTGATCGCGGCGGCCACGACGATCCCCGCGCCGTCGCCGGCCATGCAGTGCACGGTCGAGCCGACGCTCTGCTTCCACAGCGGCGCGATGAATCGCTCATGGGTGCCGGGCAGTGGCTCGCGGCAGCTGAGGAGATAGACGGCTAGGCCGATGACCCCCGTGTACACGGTGACCAGGACCCAGCCCCACTTCATCACGCCCATCTCCGGGGTGTTGGTGATGAGGTCGTAGGCGACGTACAGCACCGACGGGATGGTGAGCGCGAACCAGAACAGGATGGCAAGATCCCAGGGCGAGCTCCCGCCGGACAAGTTCACGCTAGTGGCCCATTCCCGGCATCGAACTCGCGGACGCCATTACGGCGTAGCCAATGCCTGCCAGGAGCACCAGCCCGACCAACACGAAGATGATGATCAGCGGCGCGTTGGACTTCCTGCTCGGTTGTTCAGCCATGCGGCACCTCCTGCGCTTCTACTACCAGCCATCGTAGGCGCGCTTTCACTCGCTGCGCTCGCATCATGTGCCCGCCGGCTGTGCCGCTCCCAGGTACGCAGCCGGGTCGGCGAGGAACAGCTTCCTGCACGAGGGTGCGCAAAAGCCGATGGTGCGGCCCTCGTACTCGGTCGTATGCCGCGTCGTCGCGAGGTCCACGTCCATCAGACACACCGGGTCGAGGCCGTCAAATGAATCATCTGTCGGGGCCTCGCCAAAGGCCATCGCGGGCGCCGCGTCCTCCGGCGTGAGGTAGCGCTCGTACACATGACCGGCGAGCGCGTCGGGGACCGGGACGACGCTGCGGGCGGCGAGCATCGCCTCGATGTAGTCGAAGACAGCGGGGACAAGGTCCGGCGCATTGAGGTCCTTGAGCCAGATCGAGCGATCCCAGATCTGCAGCAGCGCGTTGTTGCCGACCGCGCACGGCCCGAGGCAGCCGCTGAACGTGAGGTGGATGCGGCTGCGGACCTTCCGACGCTCCCACTCATCGGACCACAGGGAGTTGTCGAACGGCATCCGACCCTTCTCGTCCCAGCCACAGCAGCAGTTTCCGTTCGCGCGGGAGCAGATGAACAGGTTCCCCGCGACCTGCACGATCTTGAACTCCAGGCCACGAGCCGCCAGCCGCACGACCGACGGGCGTGCGAGCCCCCGCGACGGCCGCCCCCCCGCGGGATCGCAGGTCGGGCAGCCGGCGTGACCCGGCCCGTGGCCGTCGCTCACATGTGCGCCTGGTGTCCGGGAGCCAGGTACTTCGCGGGCTCGGCTTCGAACGCCTTCCGGCAGCCGGGGGCGCAGAAGTAGTAGGTCTTGCCGTCGTGCGTCGTCTGCTGCGCGGTGCTCGTCTCGGCCACGTCCATGCCGCAGACCGGATCCTTGGCCATCAGGACACCTCCGCCACGGGGTAGTCCTCTTCCTTGAGGAGCTCCTTGAACCGATCTACGCTCACCGTCGCGTCGTCGTAGTCGACGGTGACGGCCTTCGCCGGGATGTCCACCTTCACGCTCTTCACGCCGTCCACAGGAGACAGCGTTTCGGTGATCGTGCGCTCGCAGTGCTCGCAGGAGATGTCGGGGACGCTCAGGGTCGTTTGGGCCATGTCTTCGTTCCTTTCTCTCTTTAGAGCCCGATGATCTTCACGATGCCCATCGGCATGCCATCCATGTTGTTGGCCCGCGAGAAGACGAGGGCGGCGACGCCGACCAACAGCGCGACGAACGCGATGCCGACGAGGTACGCGTACTCGCCGACCCGGCTGCCCAGGGAGGGATGCAGGATCGCCTCGGCGCTCGCCGGGCGCGTGAAGCCCCGCAGCCGGAGCGCGTTCGTCACCACGCTCACGCTCGACATCGCCATCGCCGCAGCGGCCAGCACGGGGTTCAGGAGCACCCGGAACAACGGGTAGAGTCCGCCCATCGCCACCGGGATGAGGAGGACGTTATAGGCGAAGGCCCAGAACAGGCCCTGCTTGATGACGCCCACCGTCTTTCGCGAGAGCGCGATCGCCGTCGTGATCGTGCGCAGATCTCCGCCGATGAGCGTGATGTCGCTCGCGGCCATTGCGACGTCGGTGCCGGTGCCGATCGCGATGCCGAGGTCGGCCTGCGCAAGAGCCGGTGCGTCGTTGATCCCGTCGCCGACCATCGCGACGACCCGGCCACGGGCCTGCAGCTCCTTCACCTTGTCCGACTTCTGTCCTGGCAGCACCTCGGCGAGGACCTGGGTGATGCCGACCTCGCGCGCGATCGCCGCCGCGGTCGCGGCGTTGTCACCGGTGAGCATCCAGACCTCGAGGCCGAGTGCGCCGAGCTGCTTGATCGCATCGCGTGATTCGGGTCGGAGCGTGTCGGCGACGGCGATCACCCCGGCCGAGCGCCCATCGATCGCGATATACATCGGCGTGGCGCCGCTTACGGCGATGTCCTGTGCGTGACCGGCGAGGCCGTCGAGCGGGACCGCATGCTGCTCCATGAACGCGAGATTCCCGATCGCAAGTCGCCTGTCCTCGACGGTGGCGGTGATGCCGCGACCGGCCACCGCCACGAACGCGTCGGCCTTCGGCAGCTCGAGACCGCGCTCGTGCGCCCGCGCGACGATCGCCGCGCCGAGCGGGTGCTCGCTGCCGGCCTCGGCGGCGCCGGCCAGCCGCAGGAGCTCATCCTCGGAGAAGCCACCGGCGGTCAGGATCCGGGTCACTGCGGGCTTCCCACGGGTGAGCGTTCCGGTCTTGTCCAGGATGATCGTGTCGATCCGGCGCGCCTGCTCGAGGGCCTCCCCGCCGCGGATGAGGATCCCGTTCTCGGCGGCTTTGCCCGTGCCGACCATGATCGCTGTTGGCGTGGCGAGTCCGAGCGCGCAGGGGCAGGCGATGATGATGACCGCGATCGCCGCCTGGAGCGCGAGCGTGATCCGGGGCTCGGGGCCGAGCACGAGCCAGCCAAGGAAGGTGAGGGCCGCGAGCGCGAGCACGGCTGGCACGAAGTAGCTCGAAATTTGATCGGCGAGGCGCTGCATCGGAGCCTTCGAGCCCTGGGCGTCCTCGACCAGCCGGACGATCTGCGCGAGCGCGGTGTCCCGACCGATCTTGGTCGCGCGGAAGACGAACGAGCCGCTCGTGTTCATGGTCGCGCCGATGACGGCGTCAGCAGGTGCCTTCTCCACCGGCAGGCTCTCACCGGTGAGCATCGATTCGTCGAGCGCCGAGTGGCCTTCAGTGATCTCGCCATCCACTGGCACCTTCTCTCCGGGGCGGACCCGCACAAGGTCGCCGACCCGGACGGCTTCGATGGGCACGTCGCTCTCGACACCGCCCCGGATCACCCGCGCGGTCTTGGCCTGCAGGCCCATGAGCGCGCGGATCGCGCCCGCGGTCTGCTTCTTCGCGCGCGCCTCCATCCACCGCCCGAGGAGGATGAGGCCGACGATGATGACCGCGGTCTCGTAGTAGAGGTGGTATTGGAACCCCCACCGCGCGGCGAGACCGGGCCAGAGCGTGACGAACGCGCTGTAGGCGTAGGCCGCCGAGGTGCCGATGGCGATGAGCGTATTCATGTTCGTGCTGCCGTGCCGGCCGGCGGCCCAGGCCGCGTCGTAGAAGACGCGTCCGGCCCAGAACTGCACGATCGTCGCGGCGATGAGCAATACCGGCGCCAGCAGCGCGATGTCGAGCCCGAGCGGCAGGTACATGAGCGCCATCATCACGAAGCCGACGACGAGGCTCGTTTTCCACTTGCGTCCGAGCTCATCGAGCTCGGCCTGACGCTCACGCTCGTACGGGTCAGCGCTCTCCGCGGTCGCCTCTTGGGGCGTGGGGAGCGCGATCGTGTTCTCGCGGACCTTGTAGCCGGCCTTCTCGACCGCCAGCCGGAGCTGCTCAAGGCTCGCCTTCTCCGGATCGAAGAGGACGTGGGCCTTTTCGGTCGCGAGATTCACGCTGGCGCTCGAGACGCCGTCCACCCTGGAGAGGGCCTTCTCGATCCGGCGCACGCACGACGCGCAGGTCATTCCCTCCACCGGGAGCGTCAGGTCACCGCCAGTCGGTGCGAGGAGTGGAAGGCTGAGGGCGGGGGAGGCTGAAGTGGCGGCAGGCATGTCACGGACGCCATAGCCCGCTTTGGTGACCGCGGCCGTCATCGCGCCGGTGGTCGCGACCGACGGGTCGTAGTGGACCGTGGCCTTTTCGGTCGCGAGATTGACGCTGGCACTCGACACGCCGTCGACTTTGGCCAGCGCCTTCTCGATCCGGCGCACGCACGAGGCGCAGGTCATCCCGGTGACGGGGAAGGTGATATCTGCGGTGGTCTCTGTGGTTTCTGTGGTCATCATCTCTATTTCCGCGACAGTTCGAAGAGCTCGGTGAGCTCGCCGATCATGGCCTCGTTGCGCCCTTCCTGGAAGCCGGTCGGGACGCACGTCGCAAGGTGCCCCTTGAGCAGCTCGGTCTCGAACTTCTGGAGCGCGCGCTCGACGGCGTAGGTCTGCTTCAGTACATCGACGCAGTAGGTATCGTCCTGGAGCATCTTCCGGATCCCCTTGATGTGGCCTTCGATCGACGCCAAGCGACCGTCCATGTCCTTCTTATCCGCCAGCATCCCTGTCCTCCCGCAGCCCCCGGGACCGCCGAGCCCCAAGTATATCGGCCCCCCCCTAGGGGAGGAGGGGGAGGTCCGTGGTTTGAGCACGCAGCCATGCCGGCGACGGAGCTACCGGAGGGCCCGGACCGCTCCTGCGAACGCCGAGCAGATGCGCTCCTCGTCGGGATGGCGCCCGGCCGTGATCCGCCACCTTCCTCCGACCATGACCCGCCGGACCGCACGCGCACCGGCGCCAAAGATCCAGGCATCGAGGACGGTTGCGGTGGTGTGGCCGAGCAGCTCGCTCGCCTGCGGGTCCAGCTCGATGAGGTCGGCGCGCTGCCCCACGACGATCCCGCCGATCGGCTGGCCGAGCGACGCGGCCCCGGACGCTAGGGTCGCCTCCAGGTGCGCACGACCGGCGTGCTGCCCGACGAGCACGTTCCGGCGCTCGTGCCGGAGACGCTGACCGTAGAGCAGGGTGCGAAGCTCGATCGCCGGATCTGGCGAGAGGTTCGCGTCGCTCCCGACCCCCCAGCGGCCACCGGCTTTGACATAGCTCCCGAGCGCAAAGAGGCCGTCGCCGAGGTCGGCCTCGGTCACCGGGCACAAGGCGACCGTCGCGCCGCTCCGCGCAAGGCCGTCGAGCTCCTCGGTCGTGGCGTGTGTGGCGTGAACGACCGTCCAGTGCTCGTCGAGGCCCGCGTGTTCGAGGAGCCACGCGATCGGCCGCATCCCGAGTGCCGTCTGCGCCCCTTCGACTTCGGTGGTTTGCTCGGCGGCATGGATATGGATCGGTGCCCCCGGGAGCAGCTCGGCCCGCAGCTGCAGGAGCTCTCGCAGGTCCTCGGGACCTACGGCGCGCAGGCTGTGCGGCGCGACACCGAGGAACACGCGCCCACCGGTGGATCGACGGAGCGAGGTGAGCAATTCCCCGAAGGCGTCGGAGCTCGCCGATGCGAACCGACGCTGCACGCCGTCGATCGCCTGGTCGAAGCCGCCACGCCGATAGAGGACGGGAAGGAGCGTGATCGCGATCCCGACCGCGTCGGCGGCGGCGAGGATCCGCTCCGACAGCTCCGCAGGGTTCGCGTACGGCTTGCCGGCCGGATCGTGGTGCAGGTAGTGGAACTCGCCCACGCTGGTGAAGCCGCCGCGGAGCATCTCCAGGAACGCCATCGTGGCCACGGCCTGAAGCTGGTCCGGGTCGATCCGACCGGCCAGCGCGTATAGTCCGGCGCGCCAGCTCCAGAGATCCTCGCGCGCGGCGCCGGTGGAGCCTTCCGCGAAGAGCGAGTAGGCGCGATGGAATGCGTGGCTATGGAGGTTGGGGACGCCGGGAACGACGTAACCGTCGAGGCGCTCGAGCTCCGACCCCACCCACGCTGCCGGCCGCGCCGCGGCGACGGCCATGAAGAGCCCGTCGTCATCGACCTCGAAGTACCCGGGGGAGAGCCAGCCGTCCTGCTGATAGAGGTGCGCCGCGACATAGCGCTGTGTGGTCATCGACCGATCGGATCAGACGCCGCGGGTATGCGGGTCGAAGGCGTCGCGCAGACCATCACCGAGGAGATTGAACCCTACGACGACAAGGCTGATCGCGACGCCGGGGTAGATCATGAGCTGCGGCGCCGCGGCGATGAAGGTCCGCCCGTCGTTGAGCATTGCGCCCCACTCGGGCGTTGGCGGCTGGGCGCCCAGGCCAAGGAAGCTCAGTCCCGAGATCGCGAGGATGAGTCCGCCCATCTCGAGGCTCGCGAGCACGAGGATCGGCGGGAGCACGTTCGGCAGCACGTGCCGGAGCAGGATCCTCGCGTTACCGGCGCCGGTCGCGCGCGCCGACTCGACGTACTGGCGCTCACGCGCCGCAAGGACCTGGCCGCGCATGACGCGGGCATAGTCCGCCCAGGCCACCGCGACGATGCCGATCATCACGCTCGTGATGCTCGGCCCAAGAACGCCCGCGATGGCCAGGGCAAGGATCAGCGCGGGGAATGCGAGCAGCACATCGACGACACGCATAAGAAGGTCGTCGATGAGCCCCCCGTAGAAGCCCGCGATCATCCCCGCGCCCACACCGATCGTCAGGATCAGCGCGGCCGCCGCCCCGGCGGTGCCGAGCGACAGCCGTGCTCCCCAAATGAGCCGGCTCAGGATGTCACGACCCAGATTGTCGGTGCCCAGCCACGCATCAGCGCTCGGGGATGTCAGCCGGCGTGCCGCGTCGATCCGCGTCGGGTCGTCAGGCGCGAGCACCGGTGCCGCGATCGCCACGAGCACCATCACCGTGACGATGACCAGCCCGATGACGCCGACCCGCTGCCCAAGAAGGGAGCGGAAGACGCCGGGGCGCGTCGAACGTGGCGAAAGTGCGTGGGCGTCGGTGATGCTCTCAGCGAGAGTCTCTCGATTCTTCGTCCCGATCATCGGCCCTTCGCTCCGAGGCGCACGCGTGGATCGAGCCACACGTAGGAAACGTCGACCGCCAGGTTCACGAGCAGCACGATCGTTCCGGTGAAGAGCACGAAGCCCTGGATCGTCGGGTAGTCGCGATTGAAGATCGAGTCCACGACATATTTGCCGATCCCTGGCCACGCGAAGATCGTCTCGACGATGACGGCACCGCCCAGCAGAGAGGCGAGACGGATCCCGGTCACGGTGACGATCGCGAGGAGCGCGTTGCGCAGCGCGTGCCGGAACACGACTGCGCGCTCGCGCAGGCCTTTCGAGCGCGCGGTCCGCACGTAGTCGTGGAACAGCTCCTCGAGCATCGCGGAGCGGGTGAGGCGCGTGAGGCCCGCCGCGGCCCCGATCGCGAGGGTCAGCGCGGGAAGCACGAGGTGTCGCGGCTCGCTCGCCCCTGCCACCGGGAGGATCCGCAACTGCACGGCGAACACGATGATGAGGAGGTACGCGAGCCAGAAGCTCGGGATCGACGCCCCGACGAGGGCACCGACACGCGCGAGCTGGTCGATGAGCGAATTCCGCAGCATGGCGGAGACGACACCGAGTGGGATGGCGATGATCAGACCGAGCGTGATCGCAACGACGGCCAACTGCGCGGTGCGGGGAAAGCGGTCGATGAGCGAACGCAACACGGGCTCACCGGTGCGATACGAGCGCCCGAAGTCGCCGCGGACCGCGTCCGCGAGCCAACGGACGTACCGCACCGGCGGCGGATCGTCGAGACGGAGGTCCTGCCGGAGGGCGCGCACTTGCTCGGCGGAGGGCGCATCGATGCCACCCGCCTGGAGGATCTGACGGACCGGATCGCCGGGTGCCAGGAGCGAGAGCGCGAAGGCGAGGATCGAGATCCCCAGCCACACCGGGACCAGGTAAGCGATCCGCCGGGCGATGTAGCGAAGCACTATCGGCGCCTCCCGCTGGGTCGCCGCAGTGGGACGCCGCCAGTACCGTGACGGCGTCCCACCTCTGCCCCGCCCTTACTTGTTGAGCTTGACGCTGTCCCAGCGCTGGTGGATCCCAGCGGGATGCAGGACGAAGTCGCGGACCTTGCTGCTGACCCCGTGGATCCGGTAGGTCCCCGCCAAGGGGACGACGACGAATTGATCGTCGATGAGCAGCTTCATCGCGTCGGTGGCGGCCTTCTGCACATCGGCGGTCGCGGTCGCTTCGCGGCAGCGCTTGATCGAGGCATCGAAGGCGGCTCCGATGGCGAACGCGTTGCCGTACATGTTGGCCTCCTCGTCGCCGCCGGGCTCCGGACTCGAGAACAGCAGATCCGCGAGGAAGCACGGGTTCGCGTCGTTCTGGCTGCCGGCCTCGACCCAGAGGTCGCCTTCGCCGTTTGCAAGACGCTTCTCGTAGCTCGCGGTGTCCGGGGTCACGACGATCTTCACGTCGATGCCGACTTCCTTGAATTGGGCCTGCGCGAACTCGGGCATCGGCTTGTGCACATCGGCATTCGGATATCCGACGACCATGCTGAGCGAGAGCTTGCGTCCGTTCTTCTCGCGGATCCCATCTGTGCCGGCCTTCCAGCCGGCGTCGTCGAGGATCTTCTTCGCCTTGGCGATGTCGCGATTGGTGCCGCTGATCCGGCTCGCCTCGGTGCCGAGGATGCCGGCCGGGATCATCGTCTGCGAGATCTCGGCGTTGCCCTGCCAGACACTTTCGACCACCACCTTCTTGTCGATCGCGTAGGCGATGGCCTCACGGACCGCCTTGTCCTTGCCGAGATCGTAGCCCTGCTTGCCGCGGATGTTCACGTAGATCGCCTCGTACGCTCCGACCTTCGAGCGCGCGACGCTGAAGTCGCCGGTGATCGTCTTCGCCGACTCCTTCGGGATGTCGCTGATCTGGACCTCGCCGGCCTGAAGCGCAAGGACGCGCGTGTTCGCGTCGGGAATGAACCGGAAGGTGATCTTCTGGAGCGTGGGCTTCTCGCCCCAGTAGCCGTCGTTCGCGGCGACGACGATGCGCTGCTCCTTCAGGTACTCGACGAACTTGAAGGGTCCGGTGCCCATCGGCTTGGCCGCGTCGGACTCCGCCTTGGCGATGCTCCAGCTCGGGTGGACCAGCTGCTGGAGGGCGCGGAGATTCGGGCGCTTCGGAGTGATATCGACGGTGAGGTCGTCCACCGCAACGGCGCTCTTGTCATCGACCCCGACCGTGCCTCCGCCCTGCTTGGCGATGCGCTGGATCGACCAGACCACGTCTTTGGCGGTGAATGGGCTGCCGTCGTGGAACTTCACGCCGGAGCGGAGGGTGAAGCGATAGGTATTTGGTGCCCGCAGCTCCCACTTGGTCGCCAATCCCGGTAGCACCTGGTAATCGGGCGAGAGGGTGACGAGGGTCTCGAAGATGTTCGCGTTCAGCGGGTACATCCCGAT
>JAYVCA010000016.1:0-4631 GCA_043750135.1 Chloroflexota bacterium
GCGGCCGACGCGATCATGCGTACGTCGCTGCGTCCGACCGCACTCGTCGTCGAGCATTCGGATGACGACCGCTGGCGGCTCATCGTGGCGGCGGCGGACGAGGTCGAGCCGGTCGAGCGCGCGATGCGTGAGGTCCGTGAGCTGGCGATCGCACGAGGCGCATCGGTCGAGCCAATGCCGAATGCCGCCGCGGTCCTCGACCCGCTCCGCGACCTCGTCGATGGCGCGCTGGACGGAGCGGTGGTGCGGACGGCCCTCCCCCTCTCGGCGCAGCGCCCCTTCGCCGACGCCGCGGTGGCCCTCGGGCCATTCGCACGCCTGGTCGCCGACGCCGGATCCGGGACCGTGCAGGTGCAGCTCCAAGGGACCGACGCGGCGGTCGTCCGGGCGGCCGACACCCTCATCGCCGGTGCGCGGGTGCTCGGCGGCACCGCCCGCATCGAGCGGTCCAGCATCCGCGGGCTCACCACCTTCGGCGACCAGATACCGGGTGGTGCATTCCTGATGCGGCGCCTGAAGAACGCGTTCGATCCGACCGGCATCCTCGAGCCCGGCCGATTGGCCCTCGGTCGATGACGGCCTGATGGAGCAGCGACCGGTCGCGTTCGCCGGATTCCCGAATGCCGATGCCCCGGCCCAGGAGCTCATCAGCCGGTGCGTTCACTGCGGCCTCTGTCTGCCCACCTGTCCGACGTTCGCCGAGCTTGGCGTCGAAATGGACTCGCCGCGCGGCCGCATCCGCTTGATGAAGAACGTCTGGGACGGGCGGATCGATGTCACCAGCGACGGATTCGACGAGCACATGTACAAATGTCTGGACTGCCGGGCCTGCGAGACGGCCTGCCCCTCGGGCGTCGAATTCGGCAAGCTCATGGAGGGCGCTCGCTCCCAGGTCGAGGCGGCGCGTCATCGCCGCATCCCCGAGCGGCTGCTGCGCTGGACCGTCTTCCATCAGCTCATCACCCACCCCGGGCGGCTCGCGGCCTTCGCGCGGCTCGGGTACCTCACCAAGCGTCTCGGAGGCCGCTGGATCATGAGACGCATCGGCCTCGGCCGGCTCGCTGATCTGCTCAGCCTGGTCCCCGACGCCGCACCGACCTCGACCGCACTCCCGGAGCGCATCGCCGCCGTAGGCCCGGTGCGGGGGCGAGTCGCGCTCTTCACCGGCTGCGTCATGCGCTCGGCGTTCGCGGCGACGAATGCCGCGACCGCGCGGGTCCTGGCACGCAATGGGATCGAGGTCCTCGTCCCGGCCGCGCAGACCTGCTGCGGCGCGCTCCACGCCCACGCCGGCGAACGCGGCGACGCCCGTGCACTGGCCAAGCGGAACATCTCCGACCTCGAGGGACTCTCCGTCGACTCGTTCGTCGTGAATGCGGCGGGGTGCGGTGCGAACCTGAAGGAGTACGGCTGGCTGCTGAAGGACGATCCGGCCTGGGCCGACCGGGCGCACCGCTTCAGCGCGCGAGTCCGCGACGCGAGCGAATTTCTCGCCGGAGTCGGACTCTCCTCGCCGCCGGGTCCGCTCGCCGTGCGCGCGGCCTACGACGACCCCTGCCATCTGCTGCACGGCCAGAAGATCAAGGATCAGCCGCGCGAGCTCCTCGCGGCGATCCCCAGCCTCACGCTCCTGCCCCTGGGCGAGGCGGATTGGTGCTGCGGCAGCGCCGGCACGTACAACGTCACCCAGCCGGACCTCGCGGCGCGGCTCGGTCACCGAAAAGCAGAGCACGTCGTGCGGAGCGGCGCCGATCTGGTCGTCACCGCCAACCCGGGATGCCAGATGCAGATCGCCGCGGCGCTCCGCGACGCCGGTTCGGCGATCCCGGTGGTGCATCTCATGGATCTGCTGGACCGCGCGTACGAGTCCGGTGACCGTCCGACCGACCGGCGGTGAGGCGCGATGTCTGGGTGATGGCATTCGCCCACCTGGTGAACGACACCTATGCCTGGATGCTGCCGGCGCTCCTCCCGCTGTTGCTTCTGAAGCTCGAGATCTCGCTCGGCCTGGCTGGCCTGCTCATCACCCTCTATCAGGCCTCGTCGTCCTTTACCCAGCCGCTCCTTGGCCACCTCGCCGATCGCGGCCGCCGGACCCGCTGGATGGCCTGGACCGGCGTCGCGATCTCCGGGCTCGCAGCGGGCGGCCTCGGTCTGGCCCCGAGCTTCGCGGTCATGGCGCTCGTCCTCGTCGCGGGAGGCCTCGGCACGGCGCTCTATCACCCGGTGAGCGCGGCGCTGGTCTCGGCGGCGCTGCCTGCGGCGACCCGCGGCCGGTGGATGAGCGTGTACATCAGCGCGGGCAACTTCGGCCTGCCGATCGGCACGTTCGTTCTCGGAGTCGTCGTCGCGACCGCCGGACTCGGCGCGACCTGGATCGTCGCGATCCCGGCGCTCCTCGCCGCCGTCCTGGTGTGGCGGCTCGGCCCGACCGAGGTCGCTCATGCGACCGGACCGGCCCTCGGCCTCCGCGCGATCGTCCGGGCGAACGGACGAATGCTCGGGCGCCTCATCGCGGTCGCGGCGACGCGGGCCTGGGCCTCAGCGCTCGTCGCCTCGTTCCTCCCGGTCTACGCGGTGGCGCGGGGTGCGTCGATCGTCGACGCGTCACGCCTGCTCACGCTGTTCCTCCTCGCCGGCGCGGTCGGCGGCCTGATCGGCGGCACGCTGGCTGATCGCGTCGGCCGCGACCGAGTGATCGTCGCGAGCCTGCTCGTCGCATCCCCGTTCTGCGTCCTCCTGGGCGCGCAGACCGCGGTCGGCCCGCTGTTCCTGATCGCGACCGCGACGTGCGGGCTCCTGCTGAACGGCTCCTTCGTCGTCCTGGCGGTGCGCGGTCAGGAGAGCCTTCCCGGCAGCCTCGGCATGGTGAGCGGGCTCATGCTCGGTCTCTCGATCGGTCTGGGCGGTCTGGCCGTCGCGCCGATGGCCGTCCTTGCCGAACGGTTCGGGATCCCGCTCGCGCTGAACGTGGCCGCGGTCCTGGCGATCGGCTGCGCGCTCATCATGCGGACCGTCCCGAAGCCGCCGTTGCCGCGCCTGGCCCTGTCGATCAGCGCCGCGGAGGCGGCCGACTAGCCGCCTGGCGAGCGGATCCGGCGGCCCTCCTCGCGGCCGGTCTCGCGGACCGCATCGATCTGGTCGGGATGAAGCTCCTCGACGCCGATCTTCGACGAATCGGCATCCCCGACGGCGCGGAGGAGCTCATCGAGCTTCACCTGGAGCGCCGCTCGCTCGCGCGATCCGTTGTGCTCGAGGATGAACACGAGCATGAAGGTGACGAGGGTGAGGAGGAATCCAAGGTCGACCCGCTGCTCGGGCAGCCCAAGACGCGGACCGGCCACGAAGTACCCGATGATCGTCGCGGTGACGGCGACGAGCGCCCAGGGGCTCGCGAGCGTCTCGTTCAAGAGCCGGATGATCCTCGCGAGGCGGCGCGCGAACATGGGGCGAATGCTAGCGGGGCCGACGGCGTGCCTGCCGCCTCTGGCTAGGTCGTTCCTACGCCTGGCTCCTCCGGGGCCGCCTCGTAGGTGAGCCCGTACCGCGCCGCCAGCTCGGTCACGTCACTCTCACCCGCGGCGATCGCCGCTTGCCACTCGATGAAGTACCGGTCGATTCCGCCGGGCATGAAAAGGTGGAGCATCCGCCCGCCGGACGGGCCGACGATGAATCGGTGCGGGACACCGCGCGGCAGCCAGATGAACGAACCTGCCAACGCCTCGACCCGCTCGTTACCCAGCTCCCAGGTGTAGCTCCCCTCGATCACGAAGAACGCCTCATCTTCGCGCGTGTGGATGTGGCGACGCGGACCCCCGCCGGGGGTCTGACCCGAACTCTCCATGAGCGTCAAGCGCCCGCCGGTGTCCGCGGCACTCGCGCGCACGGTCAGCCCGAGGTCCGGCAACCGCGACGCCGTGCTCACGACGTCCTGCGCCGCACCCGCCACAGGCGCGCACCCTCTGACACCGCGTGGGTGTCGCGCGACATCACGCGGCGCAACCGGATCCTCGCGATCACGGCGGCATGGTACCGCGGTGTGAGGCTACGGGGTGAGGAAGAGCTGCGTGAACATCCGCCCGTACGGCCCCGCCGAGATGACCCCGATCCCGATCCGGGTGTACTCCGGATGCAGGATGTTCTCCCGATGCCCGGGGCTCTCCATCAGCCCGCGGTGGGCCGCGGCGACCGAATGCGCGTACGCGAGGTTCTCCCCCGCGCGCCGGTAGGTGATCTTCGCGGCGGCGAACCGGTCGAACGGCGAGCCGGCGACCGCGGACTGATGGCTGAAGTACTTGAGCCGGAACATCTCCATTGAGTGGGCCCGCGCGACCGGCACGAGACGGGGATCCCATTCCAGTGCGCCGATCCCGCGTGAGGCCCGCTCCTCATTCACCGCCGCGAACAGCTGCTGCTCGGCCTCGGGGTCCGGGGCGAGGGTCAGACCGTCCGGAAGATCGAGCTTCTGCGTGTCGTCGGCGCCGAGCCGGGTGACGAAGAGCGGCGCGCCGTCAGGCTCGCCGGCGAACGCTCCGAGCCGCGGTTGGATCGCGCTGACCTGAGCGACGAGCACCTGCGCGATCCGCGATCCGTCGATGGCCGCGCGGACGTCGTTCCCGACCGGAAGCACG
>JAYVCA010000017.1:0-3427 GCA_043750135.1 Chloroflexota bacterium
CGAGATCGCGAGGAGGTGCGGGAGGAAGTACCGCGCCTCGTTCATCACCTCGATGCGCGCCTCGCGGTCCGGGATCCCGACGTGCACGTGCAGGCCGAAAATCAGGAGCTCGCGGATGACGTCCTGCAGCTCTTCCTCGAGCACCTTGTACCGCTCCTCCTCGGTGACCGACTGGTCCTGCCAGTGCGAGAACGGATGGGTGCCGGCCGAGGCGATCCGCAGGCCATCGCGCGCGAGGAGCGCCGCGAGCGTCCCACGGAGCTGGCCGATCTCGTCCCGCGCTTCAGAGATATCGGCACAGATCTTGGTGCCCACCTCGATGACCGACTGGAGCATCTCGGGCTTCACGCGATCGCCGAGGTGCGGCCGAGCCGCGGTCAGAAGCGTCTCACTGTGACTTTTCAGCTCGCCGGCGGCGTCGACGATCTGGAATTCTTCCTCGATCCCGATCGTGAGCCGCCGCACGTCATTTCGAGCCTGCATCGACGCAGCCTAGTCTCGGCCGCCTTCAACCACGTACGTCGGGACCACGCTCCCCGCACCGGCGGTCACGTTGAGCAACGCGCTCGAGGAGAGCCGCGTGAGGCAGCCCGACACCTTGCCCCAGAACAGGTAGGGGTCGTGGTCGATCGCGAGATCGAGATAGTGCAGCTGCCCGTTGAGCAGGACCGGGAAGGGAGAGCGCGGGACCGGGACCTTCTCCTGGACGACGTACGAGGCGGTGAGCCCGGCGAGCACGGTCTGCTCCCACTCATGTTGGTCGACCGTCCAGCCGAGGATCACGCCCGTGCCGCCGTATTCGTCGTTCGGCTTCAGGACGAAGCGGTCACGCTGGGCGCTCACCAGATCCACCAGATCGACGACCTTCCCCCGGTAGGTCGTGTGTCCCTCGCGCATCCGCCGGGTCCAGGGGATGTGCATCGCGATCGCCTTCGCTTGGGCCGGGGTGTAGAGCGCGGCGTAGCGATCGTCGGACAGGAGCGCGAGACTCATCTTCTTGTGCAGGAGCTTTGCCCGGAAGCTGTTCACCACCGTCACCGTGCCGTCGAGGTACGCCTGGATCAGCGGGGCGGCGGCATCCGGCCGCGCGAGCAGCTCGCTGGTCAGGACGCGGCGGTACACGACGTCGATCCGCTCCCCGCCGGCCCGAAGGACGCGCCGGGCGTAGGTGAGGTCCTGCGGCGCGCAGATGATCGCGCGCAGCCCATGCTCCTCGAAGTACCGCGCGAACATCTCGAACTCGGTGAGCGTCGGCAGCCCGGGCCAGTCGACGATCGCGACGGTCCGCATCTCACCGCGCGGGCGGCGCGCGCGATGCAGCACCGCAAGCTGCCGCGCCCGCACCGGGAACGCCCGCAGCCGGTGCCGCTTGCGGTAGGCCCGCATCACCGGGAGCGTTGCGAAGACCTCGGTCAGCTCGTCGTTGTAGGCCATCCCGGCCGGCGATTCGGCGTTGTACTCGACGAACCGGATCGTGCCGTCCGGCCCGACGAATCCGTCGAGCCGAGCCGCGGGCGACGATGCCCGAAAGCCTGGGTCGGCGAGCGCGAGCTCCGCCTCGCGCGGATCGAGATCGAGCTCGCGACGGAGCTCCTCATCCCCAAGGAGCACGCGTTCCAGCCGGCCGAGTGCGCCGGCGAGCACCTCGGACGCCCGGCCGATCGCGTCGTACTGCCAACGTGAGATGAGGTTCGGCCGAAGGGCGACGCAGAGCGGGCGGTCACCGAAGACGAGCCGTCGCTCGCGCTGCCCCTGGGCAAGGGCGGCGGCACTCTCGGCGGCGAGATCGCCGTCCTCGAGCAGCTCGTGGTAGCCGCTCAGCGGATGTGTCGCCACCACCGGTGATCCTCGCGCCACGGCGGCACCGCCGCGCCCGTTGCGTAGGCGATGACCAGATCGCTCATCTTGTCGAGCACCCAGTCGAAGTTCTCGGCCTTGATCGAGAACGAGTCGAAGTCGGGTGCCGGGTTCAGGAAATCGATCGCGTAGAGCACGTCGTCCCGCACCGCGAACTCGACGGTGTCCATGTCGTAGCCGAGCGCGTCGGTGAGCCTGATCGCATCGGCGATCGCGCGCTCCCGCAGGCGGCCTTCGACCGGCCGATCGACGACGTAGCGATCGTTGAATGGCGCGGTCGGGTCGTAGCGGATCGGGAGAACCTCCTTCCGGCCGATGGCGATGCAGCGCAGGTAGTCGTCCCAAGCGATGAACTCCTGCAGGATCATCGTCTTTGGCCGCTGGCCAAAGTGCGCCGAGCCGGTCTGGTCGTAGGCCCAGAGCAGCTCCTCCAGCGAGTCAACGCGGTAGACGTCCTTCCAGCCTCCCCCGGTATTCGGCTTCAGGATCGCCGGGAGCCCGGTGTAGGCGACGATCGCGTCCCAGTCGATCGGGTACGCGAGGTTCCGGAGCGACTGATCGTTGATGTCCGGGATATAGGCCTTGTTGGGAAGGAGGACCGTCTTCGGCACCGCCACACCCAGCTTGCGGGCGAGCGTGCATTCGAAGAACTTTTCGTCCGCCTCCCACCAGAACGGATCGTTCACCACGATCGTGCCCATGACCGCCGCGCTCTTCAGGTGCGCCCGGTAATAGGGCACCTCGTGGCTGATCCGGTCGACGATGACCGCGTAGCGCGGCTCCTCGAGCTCGCGCGCGCCGCCGAGGAGGGCCATCTCGGCGGTGACCCCCTGGGCCGCCCCCTTGCTCCCGACCAGGTCGATGAACGGCTGCGGAAAGGTGTTCTCCCGACCGACGAGGACGCCGACGATCTTGCTCGGCAGGCTCATAAGAAGGTATCGACCATCTCTTTCCAGTACGGCCAGTCGTGCGCCCACCCATCCCAGAGATGGAGCGCGGCCGGGATCTCCTTGGCCTGGAGCGCGGCGGCGAGGCGCTTCGATTCCTCGACGTTCGGGTCCTCCGCTCCGGTGGCGATGACGAACTCGGTCCGGCGGAGGGGCTCGAGGAGCGCCGGATCGTCGAGCGTTGGCAGGAAAGTGAGGGGGCTCACGAAGTACGCGTCGCCCTCGCGCGACCCATCGAGCCAGCGCGAGGCATCGAACGCACCTGACAGGCAGACCGCGGCGCGGGCGATGCCGGGATGCCGGAGCGCGACGTTCGCGGCGTGGAAGGCGCCGAACGACGCACCGGCGAGCACGAGGTCCGCGCCGTTCGCCTCGCGTCGGGCCGCCGGCAGGAGCTCGTCGGTGAGGTACCGGTCGTAGGCCAGATGCCGCAGCGCGCGGTCACCGGCCGGGGCGGCCCGGTTGTAGAACGATTCATCGTCGACGCTATCCGCGCACCACAGCTGCAGGAGACCGGCCTCGATGCGTGGCGCGAGGTGTTCGACCATCCCGACGTCCTCCCATTGGTAGAAGCGCCCCATCGAGGTCGGGAAGACGATGACCGGGGTACCCCGGTCGCCGAA
>JAYVCA010000018.1:0-3752 GCA_043750135.1 Chloroflexota bacterium
CACGCCGCCAGCGTTTGTCCTGAGCCAGAATCAAACTCTCCGACAAAAAGAAAGACCGCCTGTTCAGGCGATCCATCAAGCTTCGAGTTCGATCAAAAATCGACGTGTCCGCGCTGATGTGTTCCTGCCACTTTTCAACTGTTAAAGATCGTGCCCCGACCTCCCCGAAACGGACATGGCCAGAGGCTGCTGCGGACGCTCACTATACCCCATCGGGCGGGCGCCCGGTCAAGCCGCTGGGCGGCGGCCCCGCTCGATCCGGCGCGGGCCCATCCGCCCCGGGGCCCTTACATCGCCCGCCGGCCCTCCAGGGCCCGGCTCACCGTGATCTCGTCCGCATATTCGAGGTCCCCGCCCATCGGAAGACCCCGCGCCAAACGGGTGATCCGCACCCCCTCGGCCGAGAGCAGCTGGGCGATGTACATCGCGGTCGCCTCGCCCTCGAGGTTGGGATTCGTGGCCATGATGAGCTCGGCGATCCCGCCGCGCTGGATGCGCGCCTGAAGCTCGCGGATCCGCAGGTCGTCCGGACGCACGCCATTCACCGGGGAGATCGCGCCGTGGAGCACGTGGTAGGTGCCGCGGAACTGGCCGGTGCGCTCGATGGCGAGGACGTCGAGCGGCTCCTCGACGACGCAGACCGCGGCGTGATCACGCTCATCGCTGGCGCAGACCGCGCACGGGTCGGTCTCGGCGATGTTGAAGCAGCTCCCGCAATAGAGGAGGTCGGTCTTCACCGAGCGGACCGCGGCCGCAAGCGCATCCGCATCGGATGAGGAGGCTCGAAGGATGTGATACGCGAGGCGCTGTGCGGTCTTCGGCCCGACGCCCGGCAGCTTCGAGAGCTCGCCGATGAGGCGGGCGAGCGGCCGGGCGAGGGCGCTCGGCACTAGAAGCCGGGAAGCTTGAGGCCGCCGGTCACGCCGCCAAGGCGTTGCGCGGCGAGCTCCTTGGATTTGGTGAGCGCATCGGACACCGCGACCTGAACCAGATCCTGCAGCGTCTCGACGTCCTCCGGATCGACCGCGTCCTTCGCGATGGCGATCGCGCGGCACTCCTGCGTGCCGGTCATCGTCACGGTCACCGCCCCGCCGCCGGCGGTCCCTTGGACCGTGATCTCGGCGAGCTCGTTCTGAGCCTTCTCCATGTTCGCCTGCATCTCACGCGCCATCCGCTGCAGGTCACCGATGTTCTTCATGCCGCCTCCGTCATTCGACTTCCAGGATGCGCTCGGGTCGCCGGAATGTCTCCAGGGCTGCGCGCAGCATCGGATCATCCGCCGCGGGCGGCGCAGTCGCTGCGGTTTGCTGCTTCACGCAGCGCACTCGCACCACGGTCCCCAGGATCTCGCCGAGATCGCGTTCGAGCTCCGGCCGCTGCTTGTCCTGCCAGACGCTGCGTGCGAAATCGTCGGTGAAGCCCACGACGATCGTCGAGCCTTCGATCGCGAGCGGCTCGGCTTTCACCAGCTGCGCCGCCTTCCCGAGACTGCGCTCCTTCGTGCGCTCGAGCAGATCCTGCCACGCGGCGCGGATGCGCTCGAGCGAGACCGAAGGCGCGGCGGCGCCACCGGCCGGGATCGGCTCGCCCGGCGGTCGAGCGGGCGCGCTCGCACGACGTTCGGCGAGATCTACGACGCCGGTCTGACGGCGCGATGGCGGCGGCGGGACCGGACGCGCGGTCACCGCGGTAGGTGTTGCGGCACGCGGCCCGGTGGGTGCCGGCTGCGGAGCCGGAGCTTTGGTCGCGGGACCGGGCGTCGCCGCGTCGGTGGTGAGATCGAGGAGGGCAAGCTCCAGGGGTAGCGGGGTACCTTCACCGGTCCGCAGCTGTTGCTCGGTCTCGATGAGCCGTTTGGCGATCTTCGCCAGACGCTCGAGCCCGAAGGATGGCGCTTGCGCGCGCAGCTTCGCCGCGACGCTTTCGCTGGCCGTCTCAGGCACCTGCCCGGCGGCGCGCACCAGAACGAGCGCGCGCACGTGATCGATGGACCGTCGCACGAACAAGCGGAGGTCCCGCCCCTCGTCCACGAGCGTGCGGACCAAGATCACGGCGGCGGCCGAGTCGTTCGCCACGAGCGCGTCGAACAGCGCGGCGGTCTCCTCCCAGTCCGAGGAGCCGAGGAGCGCATCGACGTCGGCGAGCGTCACCACGCCTCCGGCGAACGTCTCCACCTGGTCGAAGATGCTCTCGGCATCGCGAAGCGAGCCTTGCGCGTGGCGCGAGATCGCTTCGAGGGCGGCGGGCTCGGCCTTCACCTTCTCGGTCTTTGCGATCGCCGTGAGCTGCTCGACCATCGCCTTGTGGGTGATCCGGCGCAGATCGAAGCGTTGGGTCCGCGAGACGATCGTGGCCGGGATCTTTTGCGATTCGGTCGTGGCGAGGACGAAGATCGCGTGGGGCGGAGGCTCCTCAAGCGTCTTCAACAGCGCGTTGAAGGCCTCATTCGTGAGCTGATGAGCCTCGTCGATGACGTAGACCTTGTACTGGCCCATTGACGGCGCGAATCGCACCTTCTCGCGCAGGTCACGCATCTCGTCGATGCCCCGATTGCTCGCCGCGTCGATCTCGATGAGGTCGAGGAATCGTCCATCGCGGATCGCGACGCAGCTCTCGCAGCGGTCGCAAGGATCGCCATCTTTTGCTTTGGGGCAGTTCACCGCCTTGGCGATGATCCGCGCGATCGAGGTCTTCCCGATCCCGCGCGCGCCCGCGAGCAGGTAGGCGTGCGCGACCTGCCCACCGGCGATCGCGTTTCGCAGCGTGCGCGTGACGTGGTCCTGACCGACGATCGCGCTGAAGGTCTGCGGACGGTATCGGCGATAAAGGGCGGCACGCTCCGGCACGAGGTCAGGATAGTGCGTCGAGCGGGTCCGCTTCCGTCGATCTGAATACCACACGCTCCCCTCTGAGCACTGCCTGTCGCCCAGGCGCCAAGACAGGCGGATGATTCGCTCACAGCGCGCAAAGGGAGAGGGCGATGAACGTGCAGGACATCCTCGACAAGGCCCAGGACAGCGTCACGGTGAAGCGGGTGTACGGCGCCCCGATCGAGAAGGACGGGCTCACGATCATCCCGGCCGCCAGCGTGTCGGGCGGTGGCGGTGGTGGCAGCGGTCCAGCGGAATCCGGAGGCGGGGTCGGTTACGGTCTCCGCGCGCGGCCGGTAGGGGCATTCGTGATCAAGGACGGCGACGTCCGCTGGGAACCGGCCCTCGACGCGACGCGCCTCGCGCTGCGGGCGATGCTCATTCCGATCGTCGGGATGCTCGTGGGGCGCTCGATCATCAGGACGATCTACAAGCACCGTCGTTAAGCACGCTGCCAGAGGGACTAACGGACGTGAGCTTCCCCGCAGGCTCTGGCGTCGCCGAAGGGGCCGTCGGCGCAGCCCTAGGGATAGAGGACCCAGTCCGCGCGGTCCCGTGAGAAGTCGGCAGCGTAGTCACGCCAGCGCGTGATGAGCGGCGAGAGATCGCCGCCGGCGGCGAGCGTCTGGCGAACCTCGGGGTCGCCGGCCAGACGGTCGAACGACGCCTCGCTCCATTCGAGCGATCGACCAGAGCGCTCGCGCGCGACCGCGATGACCGCGAGTCCCACCTCGGTCGGGCGGAGCGTGGTGCGGTCGGTGACATGGAGCTGAATGCCGCCGCACGGAGTGCCCGCGTGCTTGGAGAAGGTCGGCACGAACGTCGTTGGTCGTGCTCGCACACCCGCACACCCCCGCTCGTTGAAGGCGTCCGCGAACCGGC
>JAYVCA010000019.1:0-7474 GCA_043750135.1 Chloroflexota bacterium
GGGGTCGAGGAAGGCTCCACCGTCACTCGCCACTACGACCCGCTCCTGGCGAAGATCATCGCGGTGGCCGACGATCGCGCGGCGGCGCTCGACCAGCTCGCGCGCGCACTCGACGAGACCGAGATCCTGGGCGTGCGCACGAACCTGCCGTTCCTCCGCGCGCTCCTCGCGCATCCCGACGTTCGCGCCGGACGGATCACCACCACGCTCATCGGTCGCGATCTCGCCTCGCTCGCCGCACCCGCGTCGGCGGCGCCGGACCCGGCGTACGCGCTCGCCGCGGTGGCTTGCCTCGCCAACGTACCGGGCCCGCCGACCGACCCGTGGTCCGCGCTCGGGGCCTGGCGCGCCGGGCGGGGCTCCAACGGGCTCGTCGTGCTCCGCGAGGGCAACGACGACCGGGCGGTCCGGGTGGCCGGCAACGGGCCCTGGATCGCCGACGGCCACGCCGCCCGTCGGGGCGACGAGGCTCACCGCTGGATGATCGACGGAGCACTGGCGACCGCGGCGGTCGACGGGACGGTCTGCTGGGTCGGCTTGGCCGGCGCGACCTACGCGCTCGAAACCGCGCCGCGCGAGCGGAGCGTGGACGCCCTCACGGGGACCGAGATCGTCGCTCCGATGCCGGGCGTCGTGCTCGCGGTGCACGCTTCGGCCCACGCCGCGGTGCGACGGGGCGACCTCATCTGCGTCGTCGAGGCGATGAAGATGGAGCTGCGGGTCACCGCGCCGACGGACGGTGTGGTGACGCGCGTGCTGTGCGTGCCAGGAGATCAGGTGCGCCGCGGGCAGCGCCTCGCGGAGTTCGAGCCGGCCTAGCCAGATCCGGCGGTCATCGCAGGTAGTCCGCGCGGTACTGCTCGAAGCGCGCGTAGAACGATGCGGCCGATTCGCCGAACGCGGCCGCAAAGGCGCTGTGCCACTCCTCACCCGCCCCGACCCGGGCACACCAGGTGCGCAGCGCGAGCGGGGACGATGAGGCGAGCAGTCGATCGACGGCGAGGTAGGCGACGGCGAACGGGTTGGCGCTGCCGACCCAGTTCGATTCAAGCGACTGCAGCGTCGCGTAGGTCGCAGTCCGGAGCTGCCGCTTGGTGAAGACGTCCATGTTCGCCTGCGGAATGAGGCCCGCGGTCACCAGACTGCGATAGGCGAACGACTCGGCCATCCCTTCCGACAGCCAGCGCGGGCCGTTGATCATGCAGGCCAGGCCTCCGACGTCGTATTGCCAGAGATGGACGTATTCGTGCGCGGCGAGCTCGCGCCGCTCGGTGTCCGCGGTCCAGGTGTCCGGCGCCGCGGCGGAGGGCGAAGCCCAGGCGCTGTTGATGGTCACGATGTCGAACGACGGCCCGCTCGTGAGGCAGCAGTACTGCTCGGCTGGGCTACCCACGCGGACGTACACCGTTTGCGGGCGCCGACGGTCGCCAGCGACGCTTGCGGCAAGGTAGGCCCCGGCGTGCTGCACGCCCTGATGCACCGCGAGGAGGTCGGGCGCGCTCACCCCGTCATTCGCGATCTCGAAGGTGAGGTTCGCCGGGTCGGCCGGCTGCGGGCGCGGGTCGCTGCCGTCGGGATTGAGGACGGTGATCTCCCAATACACGCCGTAGTCCTCCATCCATTGCGCGCCCTCGATGAGCGGGCGGATACCGACGCGGTACACGCCGGGCGTCACCGGGGCCTGCACGGTGAAGGTGAACCATGCGACCTGGCCTGGACCGACGTACCCCGCGGGCTGGACCGCGACGCGATCAAAGCGCGGCCAGCCCGTATTCGGGGAGCCACGCTGCCCGTCGCCACCGATGACGCTCGCCTGATCCTGACCGGGCTCGCGCCGCCAGGTGCCGAGGTACGCGACCTGACCCATCCGTCCGGCGACCCAGCCGAGGGAGCCGGAGTTGTAGTACGCGACGACCGACTGCCGGGATTCGCCGGGGCAGAGCCGCAGGTAGCCGGTCTGCCCGTGGTAGGTGGCGTGGAAGCCGGGACTTTTCGCCGGCGTAGCTGCCGGTGCGGGGACGCCGGGGCCTTCGCTGCCGACGCAGGCCGCCGCGGCGGCCAAGCGGGCGAACGGAGGAACGCTCACTGATCCGCTGATGAGGATCGCGAAGAGGAGGCCGGCGAAGAGGGAGCGCATGACTGGTGAACATCGCCGCCGGCCAAGCGTTACTCGGCGACGGCGGCGAGCACCGTGGTGCGGGTCAGCGGAAGCGGGGGTCTCGCTCCACCCGGACGGGGACGAGCTCCGGCTGCCGGATCCCGGCGCGAGCAACGGCCGCGAGGACGGAGCGGATCGTCCAGGCGATCTCACGCGGAGCGATCCGCGCCTGTGCCTGCCTGGTGGTCCGGTGCGTCCTCGGGTCCATGGGGCCACGTTGCTCCCGTCACCTGCTCGGCGCCTCCCCCGAACGGAGCATCTTTCAACCGCGCCGCCGGCCCAACGACCGCACCGGCGATGCCGTTACCAGCGTCCGCGGTGCACGACCGACTCGGCCGGACGATGGCCCCGCTTGAGCGAAGGCGACGGCCGGTCGGTCGCTGCGGCATGGCCGATCGCGATGGTCCCGATCGCGGTGTACGCGTTTGGTACCCCGAAGGCGGACCGGAATCCGGCCTGGTCGAAGATGCCGAAGAACAGCGCACCAAGACCGGCATCGACCGCACTCTGGAGGACGAGGAGCGCGGCCATGCCCGTGTCGATGTCCCAATACGGGACCGGCCAGCGGTTCTCGTCGCGGTCAGCCCACCCCTTGTCCGCCTCGGCATAGCGGTCGAGATACGCCTGCTTGTGGGACAGGCAGACGATGAGGAGGGGCGCGTTGAACAAGCCGGGCCACCCGAATTCCCGGCGTCGCTCGGGCGACATCGTGGTCGACCAGTAGCGCTCCGTGTCGTCCTTGCCGTTGAGCACGAGGAAGGCCCAGCCCTGACTGAACCCCGCGGAGGGCGCGCGCTGCGCGTTGGCGACGATGCGCTCGAGCACGTCCGGGTCGATCGGCCGATCCTCGAAGTTGCGCACCATCTTCCGCTTGCGGACGACGTCCTGGAATTCCATCGCCACCTCCCTGCCGAACCTCCAGAATGTACGGGTGCCGACCCCCGAGCGCGTGCAGATCGTGGAGGTGAGCCCACGCGACGGCCTGCAGGCCGAAGCGCGCACCCTGCCGACCGAGACGAAGCTCACGCTCTTGGAGCGCCTCGCCGACGCCGGGCACACCGTGATCGAGGCCACGTCGTTCGTCTCGCCGAGCGCCGTGCCGCAGCTAGCCGATGCCGACGACCTCCTGCGCCAAATGGTGCGGCGCCCGGGAGTGCGATATCCGGTCCTGGTCCCGAATGAGCGCGGCCTCGAACGCGCCATTGACGCCGGCGCGGACGAGATCGCGGTGTTCGTTTCAGCGACCGAGGGCTACTCCCGCAAGAACCTCCGCCGCTCGCGCGACGAGGCGGTGGCGACGGCGGTGGCGGTCACGACCGCGGCGGCCGCGTCGGGTCGTCGGGTGCGCGGCTATATCTCGATGGTGTTCGCCGATCCGGACGACGGGCCGACCCCGCCGGAGACGGTCGTCCGGATCTCCGATCAGCTCCTTGCCGCCGGGTGCGGCGAGATCTCCCTCGGCGACTCGACCGGCGTCGGCACACCCGCCGACGTTCGCAGGCTCATCGCCGCTCATGGCACCGGAGCGATCGGACCCGACCGGCTCGCCGTGCACTTTCATGACACATACGGCCAGGCATTGGTGAACGTCCTCACCGCGCTCGATCTCGGCATCCGGACCGTCGATGCCAGCACCGGAGGGATCGGAGGCTCGCCGTTCGCCAAGAGCGCGGCCGGTAACCTTGCGACCGAGGATCTGGTGTGGATGCTCGACGGGATGGGGATCACGACCGGGGTCGATCTGGGCGCGCTCGCGGCGATCAGCGCGTGGCTCGCCGAGGCCCTCGGCCACCTTCCGCCCGGCCGCGTGGCACGCGCCTTGATTGGGGTGCCGGGGTGACGCCGCGATGACGGAGCTGTTCGATCTCTTTCGCCACGGGGTCCGCTTTGCCCTCAGCCTGATCGCCGGCCACCAGTTCGTCGCCCTCTTCGGCCTCGTCGCCCTTGAGGAAGCTGGCATTCCGCTCCCGGCGCCAAGTGACATCGTGATCATGATCTACGGCTCGAACCGGCGCGAGAGCTTCGTCGGACTCGCGTCGGTCGTGCTGGTGTGCGCGGCAGCGTCGACGGTCGGGACACTGATCCCATACGCCATCACGCGCAAGTGGGGCCAGCCGGCGGCGCACCGGGTCGCGCGCTGGATCGACGTCGAGCAGGTTCAGGTGGATCGCTGGACCACTCGCATCGCCGCGCGCGGCTTCGCGGCGATCTTCGTCGGCCGGCTCATCCCGGGCTTGCGTGTGGCGATGTCGCTCATCGGCGGAACGGCAAGGGTCCCGGTGCACGAGTTCTCGGCCGCGGTCTTCCTCGCCGGGGTCATCTACTGGTCGTTCTGGACCGGCGTCGGCGCGATCTTTGGCCCGACGGTGCGCCGCCTGATCCCCGAGCGGTATATCGAGGTCGTCGTGATCGGCATCCCCGTCCTGTTCATCGCCTACCTCATCTTCCGCTACGTGCGCGGCCGGCGCAGGCACGCGCGCGCCCGGCTCACCTCGTGACGTCGGGTTTCGACCCCTTCGACCGTCTCGTCGTCGAGCGGACCCCGGCCTGGATCGAGGAGCTCCGCGACTACTGCCGGATCCCCTGCGAGACCGCGCAGCTCCTCGAGGAGTTCGCGACGGTCCCCGGCGGTCCGCATGACCGGTGAACAGCTCCACCGCCTGTACCTGATCGTGAGCGCGGTCGGTGCGGCGTTGCTCATCTTCTATATCTTCTGGAACATCGCGACCGGGGCGCCGCGCTAGGGATCACCCGCTTCGCTACGGGCACCCGTGGACCATCGGTCCGGCCTTGCGCGCGCGGACGCGCTCGACCATGCCGGCGCGGGAGCGGAGGAGCCGCTCCACGACGAAGCCTGCCGCCTCGAGGTGCGCGAGCGGCTCGCGCAGGAGATGATCGCCCAGCCAGCGGGACGTCATCGGCTCGGCGATGGCCTGAAGGACGCGCACCGGGGCCACCCGGCTTCGGACATGCTCGAGTAACAGCAGCCGACCATCTGGTCGCAGCACCCGGGCCGCTTCCACGATGGCGCCGGCGTGGTCCGGGATCGTGCACAGGCCGAGGGTGAACACCACCGTGTCGAAGCTCGCGTCGGCGAACTCCAGCGCTTGCGCGTCGCCGACCCGCAGGTCCGCGTCCACGCCGAGCGCGGCGGCCGTCCGACGGGCGATCTCGAGCATCGCCGGGCTGATGTCGATGCCGGTCAGGCGGATGTCCTCGGGGTAGAACGCCAGATTGCGGCCGGTCCCCACCGCGACCTCGAGCACGTCACCGCCGGCCTGGCCGCAGACCCAGGCCCGACCGTCGCCGAACAGCGCGCGCTCCATCAAGCCGAGCGCTCGGTCGTAGCGCGGCGCGATGCCGTCGTAGAGCACCCGTACCCGATCGGTCTGGGAGCCACGTCCAGTCATGCCGCCCTGACGATACGGGCTCGAACGGACGCGCCGGCAGCGCGGCCGGCCGACAAGCGCGAACCGCCGCGCCTACGCTGCGCCCGATGCTCAGCGAGTGCCCGGCGGCGACGGTCACCGCGCCGATCGAGATCGTCTGGGACCTGCTGACGTCCCCCGCCGCCTACGGCCCCTGGCTCGGCGTCCGGGTGATCCGCGTCGTCCCCGCGGGCGCGGCCCGCGTTGGCCAGGAGGTCGTGGTCGCGCGAGGCGGAGTAGGCGGTCGCCGTTGGACGATGCGGCTGACGATCGAGCGCGTGGACTCCGCGACCGGCATCTTCGCGTTCCGCGCCGAGCTGCCGCTGGGCATACGGCTTCAGGAACGGATCTCCTGCGCCACCGTCTCCGGCGGAACGCGCGTCCAATTCGGCTGAGACTTCCAATTCCCTTCTGGATGGAGGGGTTGGCTGCTCCCCAGACTGTTCGGAGGGGCGTTCGAACGCGGGCCGGCCGCGTCGCTCGAACGGCTCAAGCGGCGCGCGGAGCACCCACGGGTCATCGACTAACGGCGGACCCGCTTCCCGCGGCCACCCAGGACCCGGTCGAGCTTCGCGAGCTGGGCGTCGACCTCGCGCTCGAGCTGATCGGCGAGCTCCGCGGCCTGTTTCGTCGGCGCCGCATCGGCGCTGCCGACCGCGCCGATGACCGCGGCGACGCGGTTGTTCAGACGCACCCCGAAGTTCAGGGTGTCCTGCCGGCTCTTCGCCTTCGGCTGCATGAGCTGACCTTCGACCGCGTCGAGGGTGCGCTTCGTCGCGGCGGTGATCGTGGGATCGGTCCGTGCCGCGCGCACCCGGGTAACGCCGCGGTGGGTACGGTCGAGCAGATCGCGCAGCCGGCGCTGCAGCGAGAACTGCGCCGCGAGGTCGGCATCGCTCGCCGGGATCCGCGGGTCCTTTGTGATCTCGAATGACGCGCGCTGGTCGACGCTGTCGGCCTGGAGGCGCACGCTGTAGCGCCCAGGCGCCGCGACCGGACCCTGGAGCGCATTCATCTCGTCCATCGTCGGTTCGTCGGCGATCTTCGCGGCATCGGGATAGCGCATGTTCCAAATGAAGCGGTTCATCCCGGCGATATTCGTGACCCGCGGCTCCTTGTTCTTCGGGTCCTTCGGATCTTCGGTGTCCGGACGGGTCGCATAGGACCGGATCCTCCGGCCTCGCTCGTCCTCCACGGTGAGGGTGAGCTGCTTCGCCGGCTTGGCGAGCCAGTAGGTGACGATGACGCCATCAGGCGGGTTCTTCCCCGCGTCGAGATAGACCTCGGTCTTCTCGCCGGTCACGTCCTCCTCGGGCACGAGGGTGAAGAACGTCGCGCCGGGATGGCGGTAGTTCTTGCCCGGGACGGTCTTCGTCGAAAAGCCGCCGTAGGTGCGGTAACGGGTGGTGCGGCGCGGGGTGAACAGCCGCGCGCCGCGGCTCGTTCGGCCACCGCGTGCGAGCTCGCGGACCGGCGAGAGGTCATCAAAGACCCAGAAGGACCGGCCGTGCGTCGCGAGGCAAAGGTCCCCTTCCTTCACCACCAGATCGTGGATCGGAACGACCGGAAGCCGGCGCCCGCTCCAGCGCTCCCACTGCGCGCCGTCGTCGAGCGAGACGTACACGCCGACTTCGGTGCCGCAGTACAGGAGGCCCGGGACCGCGGGGTCCTCGCGGATCGCTCGGGTGAAGACATCGGCCGGGATGCCGGTCGTGATCTTCGTCCACGTCTTTCCGTAATTCTTCGTCTTGTAGAGGTACGGCCGGAAATCATCGAGCTTGTACCGGGTCGCGGCAACGTAGGCGACCGCCGGATCGTGGGGGGACGCTTCGATGATGCTCACCAGCGTGAGCGCGGCCATGCCGCTCGGGGTGACATCGGTCCAGGT
>JAYVCA010000020.1:0-25963 GCA_043750135.1 Chloroflexota bacterium
GCCGGGCGCCGGCTGCGTCCGGTCGACAGCGAGCACTGCGCGCTCTGGCAATGCCTGGCCGGTGTTCGCCCGGAGGAGGTCCGACGGATCGCGCTCACCGCGTCCGGCGGCCCATTCCGTGAGCGCCCGCTCGCCGAGCTCGGGGCCGTGACCGCGGCCGAGGCCCTTCGGCATCCGACCTGGCGGATGGGACCGAAGGTCACGATCGACTCGGCGACGCTCACGAACAAGGGCTATGAGGTCGTCGAGGCACATTGGCTCTACGGCACGCCGTACGACCGCATCGACGTGGTCCTCCACCCGGAATCGGTCGTCCACGCGCTGGTCGAGCTCGTAGATGGGAGCGTGAAGGCGCAGCTCGCCGAGCCGGACATGCGGCTGCCGATCCAATACGCGCTTCTGTGGGAGCATCGAGAGGGGCCGGCCACGCGCCTGGACTGGACCCGCGAGCGGACCCTCCGCTTTGGCCCGGTTCCCGCGGACCGCTATCCCTGCCTGGCCGCGGTCCTGGAGACCGCGCGCTCCGGCGATGCGGCGGCGATGATCGGGCTCTCCGCGGCCGACGAGCTGGCGGTCGAGCGCTTCCTCGGTGGAGCGATCGGATTCGGCGACATCCCCGGCTATCTCCGCCGCGGCGCTGAGCTCGGCGCGCGCACCGGCGGCGACACCGGCTCGGTCGACGGGATCCTCGCGATCGATGCCGTCATCCGTCGGGCGCTCGCGCCCGTTACGGTGGGGGCCTGAGCATGTTGTCCATCTTCACCGACCTGCGCACGCTCGTCCTGTTCCTCGCGACATTCACGCTGATCGTCGCGGTGCACGAGTTCGGACACTTCGCGACCGCGCGTCTGCTCGGGATGAAGGTCCTCGAGTTCGCGTTCGGGTTCCCGCCGCGCGCCGCCGGTTTCAAGCGGGGCGAGACCGAGTACACCGTGAACTGGATCCCCTTCGGCGGCTTCGTGCGGATCCTCGGCCAGGACGACTTCTCGATCAAGCAGCAGGGCGAGGGCGATCCGCGGGCGTTCACCTCGAAGCCCTGGTGGGCGCAGGCCCTCGTCCTGGTCGCCGGCGTGGCGATGAACTTCGTGCTCGCCCTGCTGGTGCTCACCGTGGCGTTCGCGACCGGGACGACCGCGCCCACCGGCGAGGTGAAGATCGTTGAAGTGAGCCCCGGCTCGCCGGCCCAGACCATCGGCATCCAGGCCGGCGACATCGTGAAGCAGGTCGACAACACGCCCATCCATGCGGCGAAGACGCTGGTGGGCTACACCAGCAAGGCCGCCGAGAAGGAGCAGGAGATCACGCTCCAGCTCGAGCGGAACGGTCGGCCGATCCCCGCGGTGAAGGCGGTGCCGCGCCTCGATCCGCCCGCCGGGCAGGGACCGCTCGGGATCAAGCTCGAGGAGGCCCAGGCACCGGTCGCGGTGGCGTTGCCGCAAGCCTTCGGGCAGGCCGCCGGCCTCACCGGTGAGGTCGTGACCCAGATCGTCGAGCTCCCCGGCCAGCTCCTGTTCCGCTCGGCGAGCGCACCCGGTGGCCCGCCGCCGGTCGGCGGGCCGATCGCGATCTTCCAGGTGACCGGTCAGGTCGCGCAGTTCGGGATACCGACATTCCTGAAGCTCATCGGGGTGCTCTCGGTGAACCTCGGGGTGATCAACATCATCCCGTTCCCCGGCCTCGACGGCGGGCGGCTGCTGTTCGTCCTGATCGGGGGGATCTTCCGCAAGCGCCTCTCGCCGCAGGTCGAGGCGGCGGTGCACGCCGTGGGCTTCGTGCTCCTCCTCGGATTGCTGGTGCTGGTGAGCATCTCGGACCTCCGGCGCGCGGTAGGCGGATAAGTGATCGCTTCGCGATCCCTTCTCCGCCTCGCCACCGGGCTGCGCCCGGATGTCGTAGGTGGTTGAGGATCACTTCGTGATCCGCAACCGTCCTGCTCCGCCGGGCTTCGCCCGGACGTAGTGGGCGGGTAGCGCGCCGTCGACCGGCAAGTGGTCCGGCGGCCCCGCGGGCGCGTAGTCTTGAGGTGATGGCCATGCCGCTCAGCCTCGATCTCAACCTTCCCGCGGACCGGGTCGGACCGCGCCCCAGGCGGGCAAGCAAGCGGGTCTGGGTCGGGGGCGTCGCGATCGGCGACGGCGCGCCGGTGGCGGTCCAGTCGATGTGCACGACCCTGACCCACGATGTCGACGCCACGATCCGGCAGATCGAGCAGCTCCAGGAGGCCGGGTGCGAGATCGTCCGGGTCGCCGTCCCGGACAAGCGTTCGGGAGAGGCGCTGAAAGAGGTCGTCCGCCGGAGCATCCTCCCGGTCGTCGCGGATATCCATTTCGACTACAAGCTGGCACTCATGGCCCTGGAGGCGCGGGTCCACAAGCTGCGCCTCAATCCCGGGAACCTTCGTAACAAGGACGGCGTCCGCGAGGTCGTGAAGCAGGCGAAGATCCAGGGCACCCCGATCCGCATCGGCGTGAACTTTGGCTCCATCCCGGATAAGGTCGAGGGCGAGTGGCGTGACGACGCGCAGCGGATGGTCGACCTGGCGATGAGCGAGGTCAAGATCCTCGAGGACCTCGATTTCGACGACATCGTCATCAGCGTGAAGGCGTTCGAGGTCCCGAAGATGATCGCCGCCTATCGCCGTCTGGCGAAGCTCGTTCCCTATCCGCTGCACCTCGGGGTCACCGAAGCGGGCACGCTCCTCTCCGGCTCGGTCCGCTCGACCGCGGGCATGAGCGTTCTGCTCTACGAGGGCATCGGCGACACGATCCGGGTGTCGCTCTCCGAGGACCCGGTCATGGAGGTCAGGGCGGCCTTCGACATCCTGAAGTCGCTCGAGCTCCGCGATCAGGGGCTGACCCTGGTGGCCTGCCCATCCTGCGGGCGTGCCGACATCGATCTCATCCCGCTGGCCAAGGTCGCCGAAGAGCGTTTGCGGTCCCTTCCGGTGCCGATGAAGGTCGCGGTGATGGGCTGCGAGGTGAACGGTCCCGGCGAGGCGAAGGACGCCGATGTCGGGATCGCCGGCGGGGTCGGAAAGGGCGCCCTCTTCCGCAAGGGCAAGGTCGTTGGCGTGTTCCCCGAGGCGGAGCTCATGGACGCCCTGCTGGCCGAGATCGACAAGATCCTCATCGAGAATGGGAAAGAGCCATATTCGGCGAAGGCACCGAAGGCCTCCAGCGCCGGTCAGCTCACCCCCGGACGGTCGGTCCCTGCAGGAACCCGGACCTAGCCCCGACGCGGGGGCCAACGAGCCGCGCGGCGTCGTCCATATCCGCCGCGGGACGATCGCCGATGTCGATTTCCGGCAGGTCGTGTTCGAGCGATTCACGCCCGACGGCTGCATCTTCGTGAACTGCGATTTTCGCGGTCTGGTCTTCGATCGCAAATGGCAGGCGCTCTTCTCGAGCCCGCTGCAGAGCGTGTTCCGCGACTGCCGTTTCGACGATGCGGACCTTGCGCGCACCGATCCCGGGCAGACCCGCTTCGAACGGTGCAGCTTCGCCGGCGCAAAGATCGAGAAGTGGTACGCCTACACCGCCGAATTCGTTGGCTGCCGGTTCGCCGGTCCGATCGTGCAGTGCAAGTTCTACGGACGACCCTGGGGCCTGGGCGCGCAGAAGCTCGACCCCACGCGCGCGACAAACGAGTTCAAGGGCAACGACTTCAGCCGGGCCGAGCTGGTGAACACGATCTTCATTCAGGGGATCCGCTTCAACGAGCAGCGGTGGCCCGAGGGGCCGGAGTGGGTCCACATCGATCGGTTCCACCAGCGCTCGCAGCGGGCCCGCGCCGAAGTCATGCGCTGGAAGGATCTTGAAGGGCGCCCCGACGCGCTGGCGATGCTGGTGCAGCTCCAGACGATGTACGGCGAGCAGACGGAGATCATCTGCCGCCGCCTCGACCCCCGCTCGAAGGTCCCGGCTGCCACCCAAGCGCGAGTCTGGCAGGTGCTCGCCCAGGCGCTCTAGCCCGCTGCGTGACCCCGTCCAGCGCTCCAGCACGCTCGAGTACTCCTGGGGCGCCGCGCCGCGGCGTACCATCCGCCCCGACGGGCCGTTGGATGAAGCGGCGCGAGAGCGACGAAAGGGGGAGCCAGATGTTCCGCACCGGCAACAAGCACGAACCGGCACCGACGCCCCAGCCACGCGAGACCGCGCAGGACCGCGAGGCGGCCGAGGCGACGACCGAGCAGCCGCGGACGAGCTGGGCTCCACAGGAGGACGCGATGCAGGACCGTGGACCGCGAAGCACACCGGCCGATGCGCAATTGAACGCGCTGCTCGGTCGTGGGTCGGAGTTCGACGGCAAGCTCACCTTCGAAGGGACCGTCCGGATCGACGGCACCTTTACCGGCGAGATCACCACCGCCGACACGCTCATCATCGGTGAAGGGGCGAAGGTCTCGGCCGATATCACCTGTGGGTCGGTCGTCGTGCACGGCGAGGTCACCGGAAACATCAAGGCGACCGAGTCGGTCGAGCTGCACCGTCCGGCCAAGGTGAAGGGCGACGTCGCGACACCGTCCCTCATGATCGAGAAGGGCGTGACCTTCGACGGGAGCTCGAAGATGGAGCTGTCGTCGGCGGCTTCGAACCTGGTGAAGATCGGACGCCACGAGCAGGCTGCCGAGGCCTGACCCGCTGATCGCCTGAACCCCGCGACCTCCTGATATCCGGACCCGCACGGTCCGGCCGACCTCGGCGTCCGCGTTTCCGCGACAATGCGGGGATGCGGCAGTCAACCCTCTTCGGCCGGACCCTGCGGGAAGCGCCGGCCGGGGCCGAGACCCCGGGGCACCAGCTCATGCTGCGAGCGGCGATCGCCCGGCCGATCGCCGCCGGCCTCTACAGCTGGCTGCCCCTGGGCTTCCGGGTGATGAAGAAGGTCGAGCGGATCATCCGTGAGGAGATGGATCGCATCGGCTGCCAAGAGATCCTGATGCCGGTACTCACGCCGGCGGAGCTGTGGCAGGAGACCGGCCGCTGGGATGCGCTCGAGCCGATCACCTTCCGCACCACCGACCACAACGGACGCGAGTTCATGGTGAGCTACACCCACGAGGAGCTCGTCACCGCGCACGCGCGGAGCGAGATCCTGTCGTACCGCCAGCTGCCGGTGATGGTCTATCACTTCCAATCCAAGGGCCGCGATGAGGCCCGGCCGCGCGCCGGCCTCCTGCGGGTGCGCGAGTTCGTGATGAAAGACGCCTACTCGTTCGACGCTGATCAGGCCGGGCTGCAGCGCAGCTACGCGCTCCAGCACGAGGCCTACGTCCGGATCTTCAAGCGCCTGGGCCTCGACGCGGTGAGCGTCGAGTCCGACACCGGCGCGATGGGCGGGGACATCGCCCACGAGTTCCAGGTCCTGACCGACGTCGGCGAAGATTCGATCATCGTGTGCCGCTCCTGCGAGTACCGCGCGAACCTGGAGCGGGCGACGCGTCGCATCGCGCCGCCCGCACCGGACCAGTTGGCCGACCAGGCGCCGGCACCGGAGGTCATCGAAACGCCGGGGGCGACGACGATCGAGGCGCTCGAGGCGAGCCTGGGGGCACCGGCAAGCGCGTTCCTGAAGACGCTCCTCCTCCGCGCCGGCGAGAGCGTCGTCGCGGTGGTGCTTCCGGGCGACCGCGAGGCGAACCAGGCGAAGCTGCGCAAGCTCCTCGGCGTGCCGCAGATCCTCTTTGCCGGCGACGCCGACGTCGTGGCCGCAGGCGGGGTCGCCGGGTTCATCGGTCCGGCCGGCCTGGGGGTGCGTACGATCACCGACTCGAGCGTCGAGCCGCGTGGCTACATCGCCGGCGCGAACCGCGCGGGGGCGCACCTCCGCAACGTGCTCCCGGGCCGCGACTTCAGCGACACCGAGCGGGCGGATGTCCACGACGTCCGGGCGGAGGATGCCTGTCCGCGCTGCGGCGGCGTGCTCGCGCTGCGCCGCGGGGTCGAAGTGGGGAACATCTTTGCCTTCGAGACGTACTACTCGGAGAAGATGGGGGCGACCTACCTGGCCGAGGACGGGACTCGCAAGCCGCTCGTCGGCGGAAGCTACGGCATCGGCGTGGGTCGCGCGGTGCAGACGATCATCGAGACCCGGCACGACGAGCGCGGGATCATCTGGCCGTTCGCGGTCGCGCCGTTCGAGGTCCATGTCATCTCGCTCCCGGCGAACGACGAGGCGGTGCGGTCGCGTGCCGATGAGCTCGTCGCCGATCTCGAGCGCCGTGGCGTCGAAGTGCTGTACGACGACCGCGACGACTCCGCCGGCGTGAAGTTCGCCGACGCGGACCTCATCGGCATTCCCTTCCGGGTGACGGTGAGCCGGCGGTCGCTCAAGGGCGACCAGGTCGAGCTGAAGGCCCGCGACGCGAGCGAGGCCGAGCTCGTGGCCCGCGATCTTGCGGCGGACCGGATCGTCGAGGATGTCCGTCGCTGTCGCGACGGAGCGTCGTGAGCACCGTCCGGCCGGTGGCCCCTCAGGCGCACGAGGAGGAACGCTCGCTCGAGACGACCCTTCGGCCACAGCGTCTGGCCGACGACGAGTACATCAATCAAGAGAAGGTCAAAGGCAACCTGCGGATCCTCATCGAGGCGGCCCGGAAGCGGAATGAGGCCCTGGAGCACATCGCGCTCTATGGCCCGCCCGGGGTCGGGAAGACCTCGCTTGCCAATGTCATCGCCCACGAGCTTCGCACGCCGATCCGCATCACCAGTGGCCCGGCGATCGAGCGGGCAGGTGACCTCGCGGCGATCCTCACCAACCTCGAGCCGGGGTCGATCCTGTTCGTCGACGAGATCCACCGGCTGCCCCGGATCGTCGAGGAGGTCCTCTACCCGGCGATGGAGGACTTCCACCTCGATATCGTCCTGGGGAAAGGGCCGGGCGCGCGCACGCTTCGGCTCCCGCTTCCGCGATTCACGCTGGTCGGCGCGACCACCCGGATCGGCCGCCTTTCGTCACCGCTTCGGGACCGGTTCGGCGCGACGTACCGGCTCGACCTGTTCACACCGGCGTCGCTCGAGCTCGTCGTCACGCGGTCCGCGCGCATCCTCGGCGTCAGCATCGAACCCGCCGCGGCGACCGAGATCGCCCGGCGCTCCCGCGGCACACCGCGCATCGCGAACCGCTGGCTGAAGCGCGTCCGCGACTACGCTCAAGTCCGTCACGACGGCGTCATCTCGCTCGGCGTGGCCCGCGAGGCCCTCGCCGCATTGGAAGTGGACGACGCCGGTCTCGATGCGGTCGACCGGATGCTTCTCCGCGCGATCACCGTGAAGTTTTCCGGGGGGCCGGTCGGTCTTGAGACGCTCGCCGCGGCGGTGAGCGAGGACGCCGAGACGATCGAGGACGTCTACGAGCCGTATCTCCTGCAGGAGGGCTACCTGCAGCGCACCCCTCGGGGGCGAGTCGCGACGGAGGGGGCCTATCGTCACCTGGGACTCACGCCGCCGCCGCGCGCAGGCAGCCTGTGGGAGGACGGTACATCCGGTCGACATGAGTGACGCGTTCGATCTCGATACGGCGATCGCGCAGGACGACCTCATCCTCCATTACCAGCCGATCGTGTCGCTCGGACCCGCTGCCGCGGTCGCGGGGGTCGAGGCGCTCTTGCGGTGGCGGCGGCCCGAAGGCCTGGTCCAGCCGTTCGCCTTCCTTGCGAGCGCCGAAGCCAGCGAGACCGCCATCCGGAAGCTCACCGCCTGGGTGCTCAAGGAATCGCTCCAGCAGGCGACCGTCTGGCGCCGCGACGGCATCGATCTCCCCGTCTCGGTGAACCTCGCATCGGCGAACCTGCGCGATCCGGCGTTCCCGCGTTTCCTCGAGCTCACGCTCAAGGGGACCCGTGCCGGTGACCGCCTGGTCGCCGATATCGCGGCGACCTCGGTCGTCGGCGACCTCGGGCCGATCCGCAAGGCGATCACCCTGATGCGATCCCATGGTGTCACCGTCGCGCTCGACGACCTGCATACCGATGCCGCGTTCCCGGACGTGCCGCTCGACCTGGTGAAGGTCGGCCGGCAGGTGGTCGGGGGGGTCACCACGGAGCTGGAGAGCGCGGCGGTGCTGCAGCGGATCGTCATCCGGGCCCGCGCCGCGGGGCTGCGGGTCGGCGCGGTGGGCGCCGAAGACCAGGCGACCGTCGAACGGGTGACCGAGATCGGCTGCCACACCGTCCAGGGCTATGTCATCGGGCGGCCGATGCCCCCGGCCGAGCTGGACCGGTGGCTGCGGGGTCGCCGGGGCGCCGGTGAGGCTTCGCAGGGATCCACGGGGCGCCATGAGACAATGGACCGGTGACCACCCCTGACGACGCCACCCCGGCCAGCGCTGCCAACGTCGACGCGAACCCGATCGTGTCCCAAGCCGAGACGCAGGAGAAGATCCTGAATGCCCTGCAGTCGGTCCTCGACCCGGAGATCGGGCTCTCGGTCATCGATCTCGACCTCATCCGCGAGGTCGTGTTCGAGGACGGGGAGGCCCACGTGAAGATGGTCCTCACCACGCCGTTCTGTCCGTATGGACCGATGATCATCAACCAGATCCAGAGCGTCTCCGAGCAGGCCGCGGAGATGCCGGTGAAGGTGACGGTCCTCCCGGACAAATGGGAAGCGCCTCCCTGGCTGCGTTGAGCTAGTCGGCCGTCCCCGCGGCCTCGGCCGCCCCCGCGGCCTCGGCCGCCCGCGCCAGCAGGAACACCACGTCGGACAGGCGGTTGAGCCAGGGCAGCACATGGGTGCCGTCCGCCGACCCGGAATCCACGAGCGCGACGACCGTGCGCTCGGCGCGCCGCACGATGGTTCGTGCCAGGTCGAGCGCGGCTGCTGCCGCGGCGTCTCCCGGGATCACGAATCGCCCCTCGACCGGGCTCGCGGCACGCAGCCGCGAGGAGAGCGCGTCGATGGTGGCGACCGCGGCGGCATCGATCCGTTGGGGGAGCCGTCCGCGCCGATCGGCCGGGGTCGCGACCTCAGACATCACCACGTAGAGCCCGCGCTGAAGCTCGAGGACCGTCGCCTTCGGTTCGGCGTCGAGCGCCGCGCGAGCCACCCCGAGCGCCGCCTGAGCTTCGTCGAGGTCGCCGAGGGCCGCGATGCGCGAGTCGGTCTTGCGGACCCGACCCGGACCGAACAGCGACGTCTCGCCGCCGTCGCCGGCACGCGTCGTGACGCGCGCACCGGCACGCCCGCTGCCCTGTTCGTCGCTCACAGAGCAAGCATACGGAGCCGGGTCCGCTGCTATGCTCGCCCGGTCAGCGAGGCTCATTCCAGACGCGTCGAGGAGGGTGCGCCGTGCCATCAGGCGGTGGAAATCCCGGCCAGAAGAACCAGAAGAAGAAGTCCAAGCAGCAGCTCGAGAAGGAGCTGAAGCGCGGGGGCACCAGCCTGTCCCCGGTGAACCCGATGACCTTCGAGATCGTCAAGCCCAAGCGCAAGGAGAAGTGGTAATCGCCGGCAAGGCCGCACCGTTGTCCCCGAAGGGTGATGAGCGCATGAGCGAGAAGACCAAGGCGATCGACTCCGCGATCCTGCAGATCGAGAAACAGTTCGGCAAGGGCTCGATCATGAAGCTTGGCGCGTCGACCGGCGAGAAGATCGACGCGATCCCCAGCGGATCGCTCGCGCTCGACCTCGCCCTCGGCGTCGGCGGCTACCCGCGCGGTCGGGTCATCGAGATCTACGGCCCGGAAGCATCCGGCAAGACCACCCTCGCGCTCCACGCGGTGGCTGCGGTCCAGAAGCAGGGCGGGACCGCGGCGTTCATCGACGCCGAGCACGCGCTCGACGCGGCCTGGGCCCGGATCTGCGGCGTGAATACCGACGAGCTCCTGATCTCGCAGCCGGATAACGGCGAGCAGGCGCTCGAGATCGTCGACACCCTGGTCCGGAGCGGCGCGGTGGACCTCGTGGTCATCGACTCGGTCGCGGCCCTCGTGCCGAAGGCTGAGATCGAGGGCGAGATGGGGGAGTCCCACATGGGGCTGCAGGCCCGGCTCATGAGTCAGGCCCTGCGCAAGCTTACCGGAAGCGTCTCGAAGACCAAGACCACGGTGATGTTCATCAACCAGCTCCGCGAGAAGATCGGCGTGATGTTCGGATGCCTGAGCTATGGCACGCGTATCACGCTTGCGGACGGCTCTGCGGTGAAGATCGGGACGATCGTCAACCAGAAGCGGACGGTCGACGTCCTGACTGCCGACCTGGTGACCGGGGAGATCCAGTCGCGTCCGGTCGTGAGCTGGTTCAACAATGGGCCAACGAAGGACTTCCTGGCGGTGACCGTGCATCGGCCGAGCGGCAACGGCCGCGCTCAGTTCAGCGCGACGCCCGACCATGAGGTCTTGACGCCGGAAGGTTTCGCGCCGCTCAAAGAGCTACATCCCGGGGATCCGGTGATGCTCTCCCAGTGGTTCCGGCTCAGCGACTTCCAATGGGACGTGGTCCGCGGCAGCCTGCTGGGCGACGGATCGCTCAGCGCACCCAAACGGTCGCACTCCAAGGGCGTGAAGTTCCGCCTCGGTCACGGCGTCAAGCAGCGCGACTATCTCAAATGGAAGATGTCGCTCCTCGGGAATATCCCCGGCTCGTACTGGGAGAATGACGACGGCGACAGCTTCTGGGACAGCACACCGCTTCCCGAGCTCCACGACCTGCGGCGCCGGGCGTACCAGATCGGCGTGAAGCAGTTCGACGCCGCCTACCTCGAATCGCTCTCGCCGCTGGCCCTGGCGCTCTGGTACCTGGATGACGGCAACCTGACCGTCCGCGGTACGCGGGAGAGCGGCCGGATCGCGATCTGCGTCGAGGCAATGAGCATCGATACGCAGCAGCGCCTCGTGACGATGCTCCGTGACCGATTCAGCGTCGAGACGAAGCTCCACGAGGTCCGCTCGCAGTCATTCCTCCGCATGGAACGTGATGCGACTGACACGTTCCAGGCGCTGATCGCGTCATACGTCCATCCTTCGATGGAGCACAAGCTCCTGCCGAAGTACCGCGGCCGGTTCAACGTCGATCCAGTGTTCACCGAGCCCGAGCGGCGGCTCGTTCCGGCCGAGATCGCGACGATCAAGCCGAAGCCTCCGATGTGGGCCGGCCGTCAGATGTACCGCTACGACCTCGAGGTCGAAGGCACCCACAACTACCTCGCCGACGGCGTGGTCGTACACAACTCACCCGAGACCACCACCGGTGGCAAGGCGCTGAAGTTCTACGCCTCGATCCGCCTCGACGTGCGTCCGATCGAACCGATCAAGAACGGGACCGACGTCATCGGTCGCCGGGTCAAGGTCAAAGTCGTCAAAAACAAGGTCGCGCCGCCGTTCCGCATCGCCGAGATGGAGATCCTCGCCGCCGAGGGCATCTCCCGTGAGGGCGGCCTGCTCGACATGGGGATCGTGACCGGCGTCGTGACCAAATACGGCGCCTGGATCAATTACGGCGAGCAGCGGCTCGGGCAGGGTCGCGAGAACGCGAAGCAGTTCCTTCGCGACCACGCCGACATGGCCGAGGAGCTCGAGGTCAAGGTTCGCGAGCGCTCCGGCGCTGTTCCGGTGGGCGGTCCCGATGGTGAAGAGGGCTAGCCGGCCCACCGCCACCGGCCGGGGCGTGACCCCGCCGCCTGACCCGGCCTCGGCCTACGACGTCGCGGTCCGCCACCTGGGCAGCCGGCCCCGCAGCGTCGCCGAGATCAAGCGCCACCTCCGGTCCAAGCGCTTCGACGAGGAAGCGCAGGACCAGGCGATCGACCAGCTCCGGGCCCAGCGGTACATCGACGATGAGGCCTTCGCCCGATACTGGGTCGAGCAGCGCGAGCGGTTCCGGCCGAAGGGCGACCGCGCCTTGGTGAGTGAGCTTCTGGGCAAGGGTGTCGCGCGCGAGACGATCGACGTCGTGCTCGGCGACGCCGCCCCGGACTCCGAGGTCGTGCGGGCGCGGTCCGCCATCCGCCGGCCGCTGAGTCGTTGGCTCACCCTCGAAGAGGGCGAGCGCAAGCGAAAGATCCACGCCTATCTCGCCGGCCGCGGCTTCTCCTACGACACGATCGACGAGGTCATCACTCACTCCGAAACGCCGGACGAGGGCTGAACGGCGGCCCTTCCCGCGGGTGCGACCCGTTGGGCGGAGGATCGGCCCTTCGATACGGACCCGGTGCTATCCTGACTCCCACTTAACACTGTGAACTCTCGGCGCCCGGGGCACGCCGCTCCGGCCGCCGTTTCCGCAACTGGGGGCCAGCGCCCTCGCTCCGGCGCCGGCTTCGCGTACGCGGGACTAGGGACGGGACACGGAAAGGAACTCTGGCCATGCCGGACAACCTCGTCGTAGGGCTTGTTGCCCTCGTCGTCGGGGCCCTCGTCGGAATCGCGCTCGCGCTCTTCCTCCGCCGCAGCATCGCCCTCTCCAGCGAGACCACCGCACGCGCCAACGCTGACCGCCTGCTCGCCGAGGCCCGGGCCAAGCAGAAGGAGATCATCCTCGAGGCCAAGGACGAGGCGCTCACGGTCGCCAAGACCGCCGAGCTCGAGAACCGCGAACGGCGGGCGGAGCTCCAGCGCTACGAGACCCGGGTCGACAAGAAGGACGAGCAGCTGGACACCAAGCTCGCCCAGGTGGACGAGCGGGACCGGCGCCTCGGTGAGCGCGAAGACGCGCTCGAGACCGAGCGGTCGAAGATCGGGCTGCTCCAAGAGGAGCAGAAGACCGAGCTGGCGCGCGTCGCCGCGCTGACTCAGGACGAGGCCCGGGGGCTGCTCCTCGAACGGGTCGAGGAGGAGATGCGGGACATCACGAACCGTCGCGTTCGCGACCTCGAAGCCGAGGCCCGCGAGCAGTCCGACGACAAGGCTCGGGGGATCCTCACCATGGTCCTCCAACGGTACGCGGCCGAACACACCGCCGAGCATTCGGTGACCGCGGTGACCCTGCCAAGCGACGACATGAAGGGCCGGATCATCGGACGCGAAGGCCGGAACATCCGGGCCCTGGAATCCCTCACCGGGGTGGATGTGATCATCGATGACACTCCCGAGACCGTGGTGGTCTCGGCGTTCGACCCGATCCGTCGCGAGGTCGCCAAGCGCGCCCTGGATCGCCTCCTGGTGGACGGCCGGATCCATCCGGCACGGATCGAGGAGGCGGTGAATCGCGCGCGGACCGAGATCGATCAGGCGATCAAGGAAGCCGGCGAGTCAGCGATCTACGAGGTCGGCCTCGCCGGGCTCCATCCGGACCTCGTCAAATTCCTCGGCCGGCTCCATTTCCGGACCTCGTTCGGCCAGAACGTCCTTCGGCACTCGATCGAGGTCGCGCACGTCGCCGGGATGCTCGCCGCCGAGACCGGCTACGACGTCCAGACGATGAAGCGTGCCGGGCTGCTCCACGACATCGGCAAGGCGATCGATCATGAGGTCGAAGGTGCGCACACCGTCATCGGCGGCGAGCTGCTGAAACGCTATGGCTTCCCGCAGGCGGTCATCGACGGTGTGGTCGGCCATCACGGGGACGTCGAGCCGATCACGATGGTCGGGACGCTCATCTCGGCGGCGGACGCGATCAGCGCGGCGCGGCCGGGCGCTCGCAGCGAGATCGTGTCGAACTACATCCAGCGGCTCACCGAGCTCGAGGCGGTCGCGAACAGCTTCCCCGGCGTGGAGAAGTCGTTCGCCATCCAGGCTGGGCGCGAGGTCCGGGTCATGGTCAAGCCGGGCGAGATCGACGACTTGCACGCGGCACGACTGGCGCGCGACATGGCGCAGAAGATCCAGGAGACGCTTCAGTACCCCGGCCAGGTGAAGATCACGGTGATCCGCGAGACGCGCGCCATCGACTACGCGAAATGAGCTAATGCGGATCCTGTTCGTCGGCGACGTCGTCGGCCGGCCGGGACGCGACGCCGTCACGCGCCTCCTCCCTGGGATCCGCGCCCAACGCGGCATCGACATCGCGATCGTGAATGGGGAGAATGCCGCTGGGGGTGCCGGGCTGACCGCGGAGATCGCGCACGAGCTCCACGAGGCGGGCGCAGACGTGGTGACGAACGGCAATCACGTGTGGGATCAGCGACAGTTCCAGCATGAGATCGACGACCTCCCGTTCGCGATCCGGCCGCTCAATCTCCCACCGAACAATCCCGGCCGGGGATGGGTGATCAGCCACGGCGTCCTGGTGGTGAACGCGATCGGCCGGGTGTTCATGGCCAACGCCGACGATCCATTCCGGGCGACCGATGAGCTTCTTGAGCGACTGGGAAGCGATGCGCCGCCGGTGCGGATCTTGGATTGGCATGCCGAAGCGACGAGCGAGAAGCTCGCGATGGGCTGGCACCTCTCGGGGCGATTCACCGCGGTCGTCGGGTCGCACACCCACGTACCGACCGCCGATGCCCGGATCCTGCCCGGGGGCACCGCGTTGGTCTGCGACACCGGGATGGTCGGTCCCCGCGACTCGATCCTCGGGATGCGGCCGGAGATCATCGTCGAGCGCTTCCGGACCGGGATGCCCCGGCGCTTCGAGGTCGCCGGCGGTCCGGTCGTCTTCAACAGCGTGATCATCGAGGCCGATGCCCAGACCGGGGTGGCTCGCGCGATCGAGCGCCTCGACCTCGTCGTGGAGTAGGAGGTGGGTTCGGGGTACGCGATCGATCTCCACACCCATTCGCTCCGCTCTGATGGCGCGTTGGAGCCCCGGGCGCTCGTCGAGCGGGCCGCGGCGCGCGGGGTGACGATCCAGGCGCTCTCCGATCATGACACGCTCGACGGGATCGCCGAGGCGATCGCCGCGGGCGAGCGGACGGGGGTCCGGATCATCCCGTCGACCGAGCTGAACACGGAATCGGAATGGGGCGACGTCCACATTCTTGGGTACTTCATGGATCCGGCGGACACCGCGCTCGAGGCGCGGCTCCGCTGGCTGCGCGAGAACCGCGGCCGCCGCATCGAGCTCATGGTCGAGCGGTTGAATGCCCAGGGCCATCCGGTGTCGCTCGAGCGGGTCTTGGCGATCGCGAACGGCGGCGCGCTCGGTCGGCCGCATCTGGCCCAGGCGCTCTTCGAGGCCGGCCACGTCCCGAGCTATGACGCCGCGTTCGACACGCTCATCAACAAGGACGCCCCGGCCTACGTCTCGCGCGTTGGGCTGACGCCGCACGAGGCCGTGCGGCTGGTCGTCGCGCAGGGGGGCGTGCCGTCACTGGCGCACCCGTTCACCGTCGTCGGCCTCGACGCGCTCCTTCCGCAGCTCCTCGAAGCCGGCCTGGTCGGCATCGAGACCTACTACGGATCCCATTCCCCGGCCTGGACCGCCCGGTGCCTCCGGCTCGCGGCGCAGCACGGCTTGGTGCCCACCGGCGGCAGCGACTTCCACGGCCGCGGCGACCATGGCACCGACCTCGGTGGCACATTCGTACCCCCAGAGACGATCCCCGCACTTGAAGCGCGCCGCGGTGCTCCCTTGCCCGCTACCATCTGAGCCTCGTGGAAGGGCAGATCTAGGTGGCGCGCGCGCTCCGTCCGGTCGTCGTGTTGATGCTGCTCGCGACCCTTCTCTTCGTCGCGGCGGGGCTGCTCGACGGGGTGTATCCGGGCGGCCCCGCCTGGCTCGGCGGCCCGACCCTGGCCTGGTCGTCCTACCTCTTCGCGCTGGTGAATCTCGCCTTCGCGCTTGTCATCGCGCGGGGGAGCGAACGGTCGCTGGTCGGTCGGATCGGCCTGTCGGGGTTCTTCGTGGTCGAGCGGACGCTGTCGGCGGTCGCGTTGGGCCCGAAGTCAACGGCCTCGGTCGGCGTGCACCTGGCGACGGCGCTCGTCGAGCTCATCATCCTGCTCGGCGCGTTCCGCGTCTGGCGCCTGGGCCGAAGCTTCGGCGCCGGCGACCTTGACGCGTTGTTCGCGATCGATGGCGGGCCGGCCGCGGCGACCGAGCTCCGCGCGCCCGAGGCCGACGACGCGCCGGCCGTGGCGAGGGAGCCGATCCGCGCCGGGACCTCGTGGCTCCTCGGCATCCTGACGCTCGCGCTCGCCGCCAGCCTCGTCGCGGATGGCGCCCGCCTCGGCTTCGTGCCCGGCGGCCGTGAGTGGACCATCTCCGGCGATTCCTCGGGCTGGCTGGTCTACCTGTTCGCGGTCGTCCTCCTGACCGTCGCGACGCCGGCCGTCCACGGTGGCGCGTTCGCGCTGCGACTGCTCTTCGCCCTCGCCCTCCTCTTCTTCGTCGAGCGGGCGTTCAGCCCGTTCGCGCTGCGGGTGTTCGACCCGGTCTCGCTCGGTCTTCACGCCCTGGCGGTGTTCATCGCGCTGGCCCTGGCACTCGCGTCCGCGAGCGCGATCCGGACCGCCGGCCGGCCTGGACACACGCTCGGCTCCGCGGCCTGATGACCTCCGTCGCTGATGCGGCGACCCGGCTCGTCGCCGGAGTCTCCGTGGTCGTAGTGGGCGCCGAAACGGTCACCGAGCAGCTGTTCGCGGCGCTCCTGGTCGGTGGACACGTCTTGCTTGATGATGTCCCGGGCGTGGGGAAGACCACGCTGGCGCGGACGATGGCCGGTCGCCTCGACCTCGAGTTCCGCCGGGTGCAGTGCACCCCGGATCTGGTCCCCTCCGACGTGACCGGCGTGTCGATCTACGACGAGCGGACCAGCCGGTTCGAGTACCGTCCCGGACCGCTGATGGCGAATGTCGTGCTGGTCGATGAGATCAATCGCGCGACGCCGCGCGCACAGTCGAGCCTGCTCGAGGCGATGCAGGAAGGCCAGATCACGGTCGACGAGATCACCCATCAGCTACCGGATCCGTTCTTCCTCATCGCGACGCAGAACCCGATCGAGCTGGAGGGGACGTTCCCGCTTCCTGAAGCGCAGCTCGACCGCTTCCTGTTCCTCCTGCAGCTTGGCTATCCCGACGCCGAAGGAGAGGATCGCATCCTCCGGATCCATGGAGCCACCGCACGCGCGGTGGGCGCGCCAGACCCGATCCTGGATCGCGTGGCGATCGCGGCACTCCGGGAAGAGGTGCGCGGCGTGCATCTGGGGGACGCGGTGCGCCGGTACATCGTGGCGATCGTTCGCGCGACCCGCGGCCTCCCCGGGGTCGAGCTGGGTGCCAGCCCGCGGGCTGCGGTGGCGTTGTTCCGCGCGGCCCAGGCCCGTGCGGCGATCCGTGGTCGCGATCACGTGCTTCCCGACGACGTGAAGGCCCAGGCGCGGGCGGTCCTCCGGCATCGTCTGTTCCTCGATGCCGAAGCGCAGATGCGTGGCCGGACGACCGAGGCGGTCATCGCCGAAGTCCTTGCCGCCATCCCGGTCCCGGCGGAGGAACTGTCTCCCCGATGACCAAGGAGGGCCAGGTCGGGTGAAGGCGGAGCTGCTCACCGCCGAGCAGTCACTCCTGCTGCTTCGCGAAAATGCGGCAGGCCTCGTGTCGCTCACCAGGGACCAGCCGGCACGGCGGCTCAAGCTCCGGCCGCAGCCGGACGAATGGTCGCCACATGACGTCCTGGCGCACATCCGCGCGTGCTGTGACGTCTGGGGCGGGAACATCGGGAAGATCCTTGCGGAGGAGCATGCGACCTTCAAAGGCGTGAATCCGCGCACCTGGATCCAGCGGACCGACTATCCGGAGTGGCCGTTCGAGAGCGCGCTACGCGCGTTCTCGGCGCAGCGGCGGGCGTTGCTACGCACCCTCGGCGCACTGTCGCGCAAGGACTGGGAGCGCACGGCGGCCGTCATCTCGTACGGGCAGCTGTCCTTCGAGCGGAGCGTCCGGTCATACGCGTCTCAGCTGGCGAGGCACGAACGGACGCACGTGCGGCAGATCGAGCTCGCCCTCGCCCCGCGGACGACGAAGCGGTGACCGTCACCTGACCGTGCGCAGCGGGCGCTTTCCCTGGCCGCTGTGCGGCGCGCTGCTCGCCGCCGCGGCGGTGTCGCGGGCTCCAGCGGTCCTCATCCTCGCGATCGCGTCGCTCGCCGCATGGGCGGTCACCGAGCTCACCGCACGGGCCGCGCTCGCGTCCCTCGACGTGCGGGCCACGGTCCAGCCGGATCGGATGGTCGCGGGCGAGTCGTTCACCGTCGAGCTGGTCATCACGAACCGCAAGCCGCTCCCGGTGCCCTGGCTCGAGGTCCGGCTCATGCTTCCTGAGGGCATCGTTCCTGACCCGGCGATAGCCGGAATGCCAAAGAGCTCCGTCGGCGCAGGCTTCGCGCCCCGCTCGCACGAGCGGGTCACGCTGCGTTTCGCGTTGCAGGCGCCGCTGCGTGGCGCGTATGTCCTCGGCCCGGTGAAGGTCCGGAGCAGCGACTGGCTCGGCTTTATTCAGGTCGAGCGCACCGAGAGCGCCTCGTTGGCGGTCGTCGCGTATCCGGTACCGCTCGCCGTCGCCGACCGCCACCGGGTCTCCCTCCGGCCGCTCTCGGAGACCGCGACCCGTCGCGGCCTGCTGCCGGACCCCCTTCGCTTTCGCGGCGTGCGGGCGCATGTCCCGGGTGACCCGACCAAAGAGATCCACTGGAAGGCCTCGGCGCGTCTGCGCGCGCTCCAGACCAAGCTCTACGAGCCGGCCACCAGTCTCGACGCGATCTTCCTGCTGAACGTCGCGACCCACGAGCAGTTCTGGATCCAGGCCGACCCGGTCGAGACCGAGCTGGTCATCTCCGCGACGGCCGAGCTCATCCGCCTCGCGGCGGCCGCCGGACGGCAGATCGGACTGGTGACGAATGGTCTCGACAACGTGACCCACGAGCGGCCGCGGTCGGCGCTTGGTCGCGGGCCGCGGCCGATCGCCCGGAGCCTCGAGATCCTCGCGCGCCTGGGGCCGTATGCCACGGCCTCGCCGGAGCAGGCGTTCCTCCGCGAGCGCGGCCGGCTGCCCTGGGGCGCCACGCTCGTGCTGGTCACGCCGGGGATCGAGCCGCCGCTGGCCGCGGCGACCCTCGCGCTCCGGCGTGCGCATCACCGCGTCCTGGTCCTCGTGCTCGACGCGCCGACCGAGGCGGTCCGCGCGCGCCTCGTTGCGGCCGACGTCCTGGTCGAGGTGCTGCGGCATGAAGCCCGTCGTGCCGCGGGGTAGCCGCGCCGTCGCGCTCACGCTCCAGGTGGCGCGCTGCGCGGTGGAAGGGACGATCTTCGCGGCCGCCGTCGCGGTGCTCCACCCGCTCCTTGGCGGAACGGCGGCGGTCGCCACGCTCGGGCTGGCGCTCGTGCTCGCTGGGGTCGCGCTCGGTCTCGTCGCGGTACTCGCCGAGGCGCGCGCGTTCCGACCAAATGGCGGGTTGGCCGCGGTGATCGTGATCGTCGCGGCAGGGTGGGGCGTCGCCCAAGCCCCGGCCGGCGCCGAGGCGGTCGCGCTCCTCGGCCGGGCGGTCGCGTTCGGCATCCTCGGTGTCGCGTTCCTCTGGCGGTCGCTCGATATCGCGCGGGGACTCACCCGGTGGGCCGCGGTCCGGAATAGCGGGGCGGTGGCGATCGCGGTGCTCGGTGCCGCCGCGCTCGCCCCCGGACCGGTCGACCGAGCGGCCATCGCGGCGTGCGCCATCGTCGCGGTCGCCGCGACGGCGATCGGCCTGGCACTCGCCCGATCGGCCGAGGAGCTTGCGCTCGCCGGTCACGAGGCGCGCGGGGCCGCCGGCGGAGCGACAGCGCCGGGCGCCGCGCTCCTGCTTGCGGGTATCGCCGTCGTCGCGGGCGCGGTCACGCCCGCGCTCACGGCCGCGCTGGGCCGGATCGGCACCGCCGCCGGACCGGTGCTGGACCGGCTGCTGTACGCGATGCTGCTGCCGCTCGGATACGTCGCGGCCTGGCTGGTCGGCGTCTTCGCCGCGCTGTTCAGGCTCTTTCATGTCAGCCGGTTTCCGCCGCCACCCCAGATCTCACGTCTCTCGGCCGAGGAGGAGGCCGAAGCGCTCCGGCAGATCGAGGCGTCGCGCCCGTATGTCGTGGGCGCGGTCGAGCTCATCGCCGCGGCCATCGCTCTGCTGGTCCTGCTCATCCTCGTCGAGCGAATGACGCGCGAGCGCCGTTCGTCGCTCCCGGATGGCGCGACGCTCGACCGTGAGGCGGTGTCCGGGATCGGGCTCGGGGCATTCCTCGGCGGGCTTCGGCCGACGCGGACCCGGCGGGCCCGCCCCCCCCACGACGACGGGACCCCCTCCGGCGCGCTCCGCCTCCTCTACTGGCGATTCCTTGCCGAAGCCGAGCGCCGCGGGATCGCCTGGCGGGCGACGGGCGAGACCCCCACAGAGCACCTGGAGCGCGCCGTGTGCGCAGACGTCCGGGTCGCGGCCGCGACGCCGCTGGTTCGCGCGTTCGAGGCCCTCCGTTACGGCGATCAGGATCCGGACCGCGGCGCGCTCGACGCCGCCCGCGCCGCGTACGCCGCGGTCAGTGGCGCACCGTGAGCGCGGTCATCGCGATCGTCGGACCGACCGCGTCCGGGAAGAGCGCGGTGGCGCTCCGCGCCGCCACCGCGTTCGGCGGGGAGATCGTGTCCGCCGACTCGCGCCAGGTGTATCGCGGGATGGATATCGGGACCGCGAAGCCCAGCCCGCAGGAGCAGGCCCGGGTGCGTCACCATTGCATCGACCTGGTCGATCCCGGCACGCGCTACGACGCGGCGCGGTACCAGTGCGATGCGCTCGCGGCGCTCGCCGACCTGGCGGCCCGCGGGACCCGTGCGTACGTCGTGGGCGGGACCGGGCTCTATGTTCGCGCGCTTCTGGATGGCCTGCGCCTGGGTGCGCTCCCGACCGACGCGGGGCTGCGCGCCGCGCTCGAGGCGCGCGGCGCCGCTGGGGGCGGTCCGCTTCTACACCTGGAGCTCGCCCGGATCGATCCGGTCGCGGCCGCCCGAGTCGATCCGCGCAACGTCCGCCGGGTCGTCCGCTATCTCGAGATCGCCACCCTTGCCGGCGCCGTGCCGCTCGAGCGGACGAACGGGGTCGCGGCGAGGAGGCTCGGCCTCGATCCGCCCCGCGCTCACCTCGATACGCAGATCCTCGCGCGGGTGCGGCGGATGGTGGATGAGGGCGTGCTCGCCGAGACCGAAACGCTTCTCGCGCAGGGGCTGCACCCCGGTCTGCCGAGCATGAGCGCGCACGGCTATGTGCATTGGGCGGCGCATCTTCGGCGGGAGCTGACGCTCGAAGATGCGGTGCTCGCCACGGCGAAGGACGTTCGGGCCTACGCCCGCCGGCAGATGACCTGGTTCCGCCGCGATCCGCGCATCGTGTGGATCGATCCGCTGCGCGATGACCCGCTCGCGACGCTGGAGCGGCTGGTGGCGGCATGAAGTTCACCAAGATGCACGGCTGCGGCAACGACTTCATCGTCATCGATCGGGCCGACGGCCCCAGTGGCGCCGTGACCATCACGCCCGACGTCGCGCGGGTCCTCTGCGACCGGCGTACCGGCATCGGCGCTGACGGCATTCTCGTCATCGGCGCGGCTGGGGGCGACGGCGGCCGCCGCTGGCCGATCGAGATCCACAACGCCGACGGCTCGGTCGCCGACGCCTGCGGCAACGGCTCGCGCTGTGTCGCGCGGTATCTTCTTGATCGCCATGGTGGTGACGCCCTCGAGCTCGACACCGCCAGCGGGATCGTTCCCGCGCGCCGGGATCCCGCGGGCATCGCGATCGAGCTCGCCGCGCCGGCGGTCGGTGCGGCGGTGCCGCTCACGCTCGACGGCCACCCGCTCGAGGCTCGAGCGGTGCAGGCCGGAAATCCGAACGTCGTGGTGTTCGTCGAACGTCCGGACGGCATCGACCTGGAGGCCCTGGCCGCTGTCTCCGCCGCTGCCGCCGGGCCGGCGAACGTCCTCGCCGTCTCCCGAAGCGGCCGGGCCGAGCTCACCCTGCGGGTCCACGAGCGCGGGGTCGGGGAGACCCTCGCCTGTGGCACGGGTGCAATAGGCGCAGTTGCGGCCTCTCTCGCTCGCGGCGATGTGTCAGGCCAGACGGTCACGGTCGTTCTTCCCGGCGGGACGCTCATCGTGCGGGCTGGGCCGGAACGCTATGAACTAGCCGGGCCTGCGGAGTACGTGTTCAGTGGGGAACTGGCCGAGCGGCTGAGGTGAGCGATCGCGAGCCTCTTGACTGAAACTCGCGGTGGTCATGATGCCGGCCCGATGGGGCGCATCATCAGTCGATGAGAAGACACGCGGCGATGTGGGCCGTCATCCTCGTGGCCTGTTCGGGGTCGCCGCAGACTCTGCCGCCTCCTTCGTCCACGCCGAGCCAAGCGGCGACTGCGCAAGCGTCAGCCCGACCGCTCGCGAGCGCGGCGCTCGGGTGCACGGCCAGCTTCGCGGAAAGCTTCCGGTCCGTTCAGTCGCTGGTCGAACGCGCCGACGTGGTCGCGCGCGGTCGGGTCACCGCCGATGAGCCGACCGTCCTGTACGCGGTCGACGCGAGCGGTCGCCAGCCACGCGGCGCGCGGGTCACGACGCTCGCGGTCGAGGAAGTGTTCAAAGGCGCTCCAGCGAAGGAGCTCAAGATCCTCGCGGATGCCTGCCCGGCGATTGGTCCGGGTCCGCATGAGTGGCTCGTGTTCGGCTCGCTCGCGGACCCGCGGTACGGGCCAGACGCCGCCGGACCCCACTACGTCAGCATCGGTGGACCGCAGGGCCAGATCCGACTCGCCGCTGGCCGCGTCGCAGGTCCCTATTACGGGGTCCAGAGCGTCGCGCGCGCCCTCGACGATCTGCCCCTTGCCGTCATCGGCTCGGAACTTCGTGCCGCGGTCAATGCGGACGCGAGTCCGGCGGCGCGAGCGATCTTCGAGCGTGAGGGCTGGTCCGTCGTGCGCACCTGGTCGCTCACCGAGTTGACGCTCCCGGGCTCTGCCGGATTCGCCGCGCCGCTCCAGCCTCTCTGTGGTGAGGCGACGGTCGAGCACTGCGCGGCATTAAGCGCTCGCGTCGGACTCGACTTGCGCGCCGGTGCGGGGCGGGACGTGCGCGTGCTGCGCTATGTCCTTGAGTACCCGACGCCCGTCGGGGGCGGGCCGTACCCGCCCACAGGTGTCGCCGTCGCCATGGGCGGGCACGTGGTCGGTGCGTGGGTCCTCAGTGCCGTGACGCGGGATGTGTACGCGGTCTCGGATCGGGCGAACGTGCCCGTCGACCGCTGAGCGGGAAACGCTTCGGCCGGTGATCGCAGTTGCTGCACGTGCTCGCCGCGGGCCCCCTTGGCCCTTGGTTGGCGGGCTTGTGCGCCGCACGGCGTGCACCTGGCAGCGGGGGCGCGGCCCTGCAGCGGCGGAGGTGGTGGCGCGCCCTGCGAGACCGGGTCGGGCGCCGCGGTCGCGCTCGCCCGGGGCGATGTGACCGGGGATACGGTCCGCGTTCTGCTCAGGGGTGGCACACTCGTGGTCCGCCCCCGGGGCCCGCGCTACGTCCTGGCCGGCCCCGCCGAGTACGTCTTCCAGGGAGAACGATGACCGTCGACACGGCCGATCCAGCCGAACGCGCCTACCTCGTCGGACTCGAGCAGCCCGGTGCCAAGCTCGAGACCGCCGACTCGCTCGAGGAGCTCGCAGCGCTCGTCGTCGCCGCTGGGGCGACCGTCGTCGGCCGCACCTCGCAGCACCGGCGCGTCCCCGACCGGAACACCTGGGTCGGGAAGGGGAAGGCCGAGGAGCTCGCGCTCGAGCGTGCGCGGCTCGCCGCGGATCTGGTCGTCTGCGACGAGGAGCTGTCCCCGACCCAACAACGGAATCTCGAGAAGCTCCTCGATGCCCGGGTCATCGACCGCTCGGCGGTCATCCTGGACATCTTCGCCAAGCGCGCCCGCTCGCGCGAAGGACAGCTCCAGGTCGAGCTCGCGCAGATGGAGTACCGGCTGCCGCGCCTGGCGAACACCGGACGCGAGCTCTCGCGCCAGGGCGGTGGGATCAATACCCGCGGTCCGGGTGAGACGAAGCTCGAAAGCGATCGCCAGATCATCCGCAAGCGCATTCAAGAGCTGCGCGCGCGGATCGGTGAGGTCACCGCGCAGCGCGAGCGCTCGCGCCGCTCGCGCAAGCAGGAAGGGCTGTTCCTCGCGGCGCTCGTGGGCTACACGAACGCCGGCAAATCCACGCTGTTGAATCTCCTCGCCGGCGCGGACGTCCTGGTGGCCGACCGGCCGTTCGCGACGCTCGATCCGACCACCCGCCGCGCCGACGTTGGCGGCGGCGCGGTCGTGCTCCTATCCGACACCGTCGGTTTCGTGAACAAGCTCCCCCCGACGCTCATCGCGGCGTTCAAGGCGACGCTCGAGGAGCTTGCCGACGCGGATCTTCTCGTGCACGTCGTGGACGCGGCACACCCGAACCTGCATGAGCGGATCGCCGTGGTGAACGACACGCTCGCCTCGCTCGGCCTCGGCGCGCGGCCGCGGCTCCTGGTGCTGAACAAATCCGACGCGCTTCGCGCGGGGGAGGGGGAGGCCCTGCGAGAGGCGCTCGGTGCCGAATTCCCCGAGGCGATCTTCGTCGCCGCTCGTACCGGTGCGGGGATCGACGTTCTTCGCGAGCGTCTCACCCGAGCCTCGCGGGCCGACTGGACGACGATCGAAGTCACGCTTCCGTACGACACCGGTGGTGCTCTCGTGCAGCGCATCCGCGAGCGCGGTGCGCTCCGTCGCGCGGACTACGGTGAGGGCGGGATCGCCGTCGAGGCCGAGGTCCCCGCGGCGCTGGCCGCGCTCCTCCAAGAGGCGGGAACCGGCTCGTGACGTCCGGCCTCCGGGCCGAGGACACGAGCTACCGCGCGCTCCTCGACGTCCCTCGGTTCGCCCGCCTGGCCGGCGCGACCCTCCTGGTCCGCGCTGCGGCGTCGATGTGGCAGCTGGCGCTCGTGCTCTTCATTCTCGTTCGCTACGGCTCGCCGGGCCTCGCGGGGCTCGCGGTGTTCCTCAGCATCGCGCCGGGCGTGCTGGTGAGCCCGCTCGCCGGCGCGCTCCTCGATCGCCATGGACGCATCCGGCTCATGGTCGCGGACTACGTCGTGTCAGCGCTGGCACTCGCGCTCCTCGTCGGCCTGTCGCGATTCGCGCTTCCGCTGCCGATCTTGCTGGTCCTGATCGCCGTCGCCTCGCTTACCAATCCGCTCGGGACCGCCGGCGCTCGGTCGCTCTTCCCGCTCGTTGTGCCGCGGCATCTGTGGGATCGCTCGAACGCGCTCGATAGCGTCGGCTACACGCTCACGACGGTCATCGGTCCACCCCTCGCCGGCGCGATCGTCGCCTTCACCTCGCCCGAGGCGGCGATCCTCGTGACGGCATTCGTGTACCTGGGCGGGGCGCTCGCGCTTGCGGGCGTGCCCGACGTCGCCGATCGGCAAGAGGCGCCGGGCAGCGTCCTCGCCGAAGCGCGTTCCGGTCTGATCTATGTCCTGCGCCACCCGACGCTCCGCGGGCTGGCACTCGGTCTCTCGGTGATGAACCTCGCGATGGGGATCCTCGTCGTGGCGCTCCCGGTCCTGGTCTTCACGCGGCTCGGTGGTGGTGCCTCGCAGGTCGGCATCTTCTGGGCGATCATCGGGGTCGCCGGCGTCGTCGCCGGCCTGCTCGTCGGGCGGTGGGGGACCGCCGGGCGGGAGCACGGGCAGCTCGTTGCCGCGACGATCGGCGTCGCCGTGGGCTGCGCGGTCTTGCTCGGCGCCGCGAGCGTGCCGCTGGTCGTCCTCGGCGTGGTCCTGGTGGGCGCGGCGCAGGGCGGGCTCGACGTCGCGCTGTTCTCACTCCGCCAGCGGGTCACCGATCCGGCCTGGTTCGGCCGCGCGTTCGCGGTGTCGATGCATCTGAATTACTCGGGCCTGCCCGTCGGAGCGGCGCTCTCGGGGCCTCTCCTGGCGGTCTCGCTGCCGTTCGCCCTCGCCGCCGCGGTCGTGTTCGCGCTGGTCGCCGCGGCGATCACCTTCCGGCTGGTGCCGTCGAGCGCCCGCGCGCCGCGGTAGCCGCGCGCCGGGTCAGCTCCGGCCGACGACCACCGG